>JAOTXR010000372.1 GCA_029862285.1 Gammaproteobacteria bacterium | reverse complement strand
CTGATCGGCAATCATGTTGAATGCCCGCCGATTAGACAGGCCAGTCAGTTCGTCAATGGTCGCCAGTCGCAGCGCGGCCAGCTCACTGGACACCATGGCCGCAATATCCTGCAATGCGTCGAGATCGGTGCTCTGCAGTACTCGCGGTTCGCAATCGATAATACAGAGTGTGCCGAGCCGGTGACCGTCCGGTGACGTCAACGGACAGCCGGCATAAAAACGTATGCTGGGGTCTTCGGTCACCAGTGGATTATCGTGAAAACGCTCGTCGTTGGAGGCATTCTCAACGACAAATATTTCGTCACCCAGGATAGCGTGACCACAAAAAGAAATATCCCTGGGAGTCTCAGAGGCTTCGAGTCCCTGCTTGGACTTGAACCATTGGCGCTCACGGTCTACCAGGCTGACCAGCGCGATGGGGACATCAAACAGACGCCGGGTCAACCGTGTATAACGATCAAATCGCTCTTCCGGACAGGTATCCAGTACGCCGGTATCTTTCAGCGCGGCAACTCGGGCTTCCTCGTCGTGTGGAATTGCGGGTTTGATCATCGGTGTTCGCCTCGTGCGACATAATCCGTGTCAACAAAATTGATTCAAGATCTCTCGACAAAACATTCTGCACCCACCGCCGCTTTGTATTCGTGACACCCCTCACGTAACGGAACACTAATTTGTCAACTTTGATTGTGGCCAACCTGTCCTGCGATTATGTCGCGTGCTTAGCGTGAACCGGCTCACGGCTGCGGATACCAGTCACCACGGCCCTCCGGTGTGAGGTCGAGCAGATTCCACAGCGGCCACAGCATGTCCACATGACGCGGATCCTGGCCTGGTTCGGCTTTTGCCAGCATCGACTCTGTCGCATAAGTGTGGACGATGCGCCCGTCTTGTCGTCTGAAAACGTTCAGCATGGGCATCTGTGCGCCTTGTTTGTTCTCGCCCAGGTAATCGCGACTATAGTTGTTGCCACCGGCTGACAGCAGCTGCAAATTGTTCCAGCCACGCCCGACAGCAAACGAGTTGATTGCATCCAGCGGTGCCTTGGCAACTACCGTCAGCGAAACCCGCTGGGCGACCTGCGCGGCGTTGCCGTTCAACCCGTCCAGCATTGAGGTACACATCGGGCAGGGCGTTTCGCCTGGTGGAAACATAAAGCTGTACACGACGAGGATATCGTGACCCTCGCTGAACAAAGACGACATACGTGTCGGCCCGTTCGGCCCATCGAAAACATAATCTTCCGCAACAATACCGCCGTCGGGTAGCTCACGGCGTTGTTGCGCAACCCTTTCCGTCTGCCGGCGCAATTCAATTTCGGCCGCGAGCAGTTCATCGCGGGCCTGACGATAGGCATCGGTTTCATTGGGAAAACGGTAATCGTGAAATCGGGTCATGGCACTCTCCTGCGTCAGAGATACGGTGAAAACAACCACACTATAGAATCGCGCAGCCGCTGCCAGATCGGCCGGCCGTCGACCTCGGCCAGTGTCACCGTGCGCGCTGATGTACAGACTTGCCCAAAATGCCCGCGAATTTCGGAAACAAATTCGGGATCGAATACTTCGACACCAAGCTCGAAATTCAGCCGCAAACTGCGTGGATCGAGGTTCGCCGAACCGATCAGCGCATAATCGTCATCCACCAACAGCAGTTTGGAATGGCAAAACGGCCCTGCCTGATAACACACCTCGATGTCCCACATGAGCAACTCCCATAGCATATTGCGAGTGGCCCAATGCATGTAGGGCAGGTTGTTTATTGCCGGCAGCACGATTCGAATGTGTACGCCACGACTCCTGGCAGCCTGCAGCGCTGCGATCAGCTCGCGTGAGGGGAGAAAATACGGTGTCATAATGTCGATCCGCTGCGCCGCCGCACTCACCACGCCACGAATCACCATGGACAGGCGATCCAGGTTTTCTCCGGGATCGTCCAGAATCAACCGGCATGTTGCATTCCCGCCTGGATGCATGTCGATGACACTGGGCTGCAGGGTCTTGCCAGTAGCAAATAACCAGTCTTTGCAGAAAGCATGCTCCAGTTCGCTCACAACCGGACCCTGCAACTGGAAATGCACGTCGGTTACAGCAAAACTCCCATCGGGCCTTGCGACATGTCGATGCCCGATATTCATGCCACCGGTGAATGCCACCTTGCCATCGACAACCAGAATCTTGCGATGATTTCGCAGATTGAAATGCATCGCCGGCGGAATCAGCCGGAACGGCAAGAATAGCCTCGCATCGACACCTTTTCGACGTAGCAGTCTTTTGGCGTGTGGCCACGCGTAGTGCTGGCCGACGCCATCGATGAGCACCTTTACCTCCACGCCTCGGTCTTTTGCCGCTGCCAGTGCGTCGATAAACGCACGACCGGTGGCTTTGGTCTCGAAAATATAGGTTGAAAGATAGACAGTCCTGACTGCATCCCCGATGGCCCGCAACATCGGCGCGTATGTTGCGTCACCATTGTACAATGGCGTTGCCTGGTTGCCAGGCAGCAGTTTGTGGCCACTGATGGTGGCACCGACAGCAGTCAGCGGGTTACTGGGAACCGGTCCGCTATCACCCGGCTCCTGGTAGCGTTCGGAACGCTCGAATGCCACCAGTCCGCGGTTTTCACGATAGGCTCTTGCGCGCGTCCGCACACGGTTGACGCCCAGCAGAAAATAGATGATCGGTCCGACAAAAGGGATCATGATGCAAACCACGATCCACGTAACAGATGCCCGGGGGTCGCGCTTGTACATCAAGGCATGA
>JAOTXR010000370.1 GCA_029862285.1 Gammaproteobacteria bacterium | reverse complement strand
TGGGTCAGCCCGGTATCCAGCACTTCGGCGATGGCAATTGCATCGTTACGGCGCACGTCGACCTCCGCGCCGAGCACGCAAAACGCCTGCACCAGGTTATAGGTAAAAGAATCGTAATTGTCGATGAGTAATAACCTGATCATCACAGACCCTCACCGGCAATGGTCAGCGCCCGTTGCAGGATTGCGCTCTTTGCCAGTACTTCTTCGTACTCGCGCGCGGGCACACTGTCGGCGACTATGCCGGCGCCAGCCTGGAAACTGTAGTGCCCTCGGTCAAACACAATAGTGCGAATGGCGATTGCCTGATCCATGCCGCCGCCGTGTGCGAAGTAGCCCACGGTACCACCATAAAGACCACGTCGCTGTGGTTCGTTTTTGTCGATTAATTCCATCGCCCGCACTTTTGGCGCACCGACCAGCGTTCCCGCCGGGAACGCAGCGGCAAACAAGTCGAAGGCATCGCGATTCGACTGCAGTTGCCCGCTTACGCCACTGACGATGTGCATGACGTGACTATAACGTTCGATTTTGCGATAGGGGTCGACTTTAACGGTGCCGGGCTGCGCCACACGCCCGAGATCGTTGCGCGCCAGATCCACCAGCATGACATGTTCGGCACTTTCCTTGGGATCGGCCAGCAATGCCGCTTCGTTGGCTTTGTCCTGTGTCTCGTCTGCGCCCCGTGGCAGCGTACCGGCGATGGGTCGCAACGAGGCGTGACCGCTTTCATCCAGACGCACCAGCGCTTCGGGCGAGGAACCGGCAACGGCCGCATCGCCAAAACGGAAAAAATACATATAGGGCGACGGGTTGAGTAACCGCAACGCCCGGTAGGCATCGAAGGGATCGATTTCGGTCTTGCCGGAAAAACAAACAGACAGGACAATTTGATAGACGTCACCGCTGGCAATAAAACCCTGCGCTTTCTTTACCAGCTCGTGATATTCCCGAGCTCCGATACTGGCCCTGGGTGTTTTGACCAGTGACGGCCCGCGTGGCGGTGGCAATGGTCCGCGCAAGGCGGCGATGACGTCTTGTCGCAGTGCCTTGCGCTCGGCTTCGCTGCCGTCATGCAACAGCGCTACACGCCGGGTCAGGTGATCGAAAACGAGTAACGAAGGGGTAGCCGTATAGGCAGCATCGGGAACCCGGGGCAATGGCCGGGCGACTTCCGGCAGGCGTTCGAACTGGCGTACCAGATCGTAGGCTGCCACGCCGACCAGACCACCCTGAAACGGCAGGCCTTCAATAAGCGGACCGGGTCTGGGCGCCCGGTCGAGCGCGTCGCGCAAAACGTCGAGCAGACCGCCGGGTCCCGGCGGCATCGATTGCTGCTCGCCGTTGAGTTCCAGGCGGCCATCGCGCAACCGCAGCTCCAGCGCATCACCAAAACCGATAAAGGAGTAGCGCGCCAGGCTGACACCTCCCTCGACACTCTCGAGCAGAAAGTGCGGCGAAAACGGTTCGAGCTTGCGGAATGCGGATACCGGCGTGTCGAGATCGGCCGCAATATCGAACGGTGGTTGCATCAGAACTCCCTGATTCCAAGCAAAAAAAAAGCCCACCCCCGGGTTGGCGGGGATGGGCTGTTCAACGTTTGATGAAGTACGTACTACCCGTTAGACGGGTACAGCCATCCCCGGCGACCGACGCCAGCGCCAGCCGATATTCGCAGATAGCTTATGCGACACAAACTTCACAGACCGATTGTTAACCGCTGCGTGGCAACAGGTCAACCATTTGATTTAACAAAAGACCCTTCTCTGGAACACTGCTTGCCCTCGGCCAAGGCGTGCACTGCCCTGGAGGTGGTCAAACTTCATACAATCCCGGTCCAGCGCTGTCCGATCGCGACCAGCCGTCCGGCACACGCCTGATAGGACATCGGCTCGCAAAAAACGGGGGTCTGCCCCCTAGAGCTCGTAGAGCATCGGCATCAGGAAGGAGAACGCCAGCCACATGATGATGGTCAGCGGGATGCCGACGCGCAGGAAATCGGTGAATTTGTAGCCACCGGCGCTGAAGACCAGCAGGTTGGTCTGGTAACCCATCGGCGTGGCGAAGCTCATATTGGCGCCGAACAACACCGCGAGTACGAAAGCCTCGGGTGCCGCACCGATTTCGGTGGCAACACTCACGGCGATCGGTGTGCCGATTACCGCGGCGGCGTTGTTCGATACAACATTGGTCAGGATCGCGATCAGTAACATCAGCCCGCTGAGCACAACGGGTGTCGGCAGACCCCAGGTCATCGCGACAAACAGGTGCGCGACGAATTCCGCGCCACCGGTACGCATTAACGCAATACCGAGACCCAGACTCGCGACGATAATCAGGATTACGGGCGTACTGAGCGCGGCAGCCGCATTGCGCCAGTCCAGACAACGGGTGAGGATCATCAGCGCCACACCGGTCAGGGCGCTGACCGATATCGGCAGCAGTCCGGTGGCCGCCGAAATCACGACGAAACCGATGATGCCCAATGCCGTGTTGGCACGCTTGGTGTGCGGCAGATTGGTCGTGCCATCGAGCACCAGCATCTGGCCACCGCGTTTTAGCCCATTGATATGGTCCGGCGAGCCCTGAACCAACAGTACGTCACCGGCACGCAGGCGGATCTCATCGATACCGCGACCGGTATCGACCACGTGGGTTCGGGCTCGATGAATAGCCAGCGGCACGAGTCGAAACCGGGTGGTGAAACGTGTCGAACGCAAGGTCCGGTGGTGCAGCAGCGAGCCACGGGTCACGACGACTTCAGCGAGTTGCTGGTCCTCTTCGGTTGGCTCAT
>JAOTXR010000369.1 GCA_029862285.1 Gammaproteobacteria bacterium | reverse complement strand
CCACAGGTTGTGTGGTCATGGCAGGCGGTGCTTCCGTGTCGCTGGATGGTTGTTCGGTAGTGCGGTCCGATGGTTCGCATGCCGCCAGCGCGCAGAGCAATCCAGTGACAAAAAACAGTCTTCGATATCTCATATTGAACTCCATCTGACGAGGATAGTGGACAGAATCCGTGCATTAAATAGCCGGGTCAATTTCTTCGGTCCACCGCGATTAATCGCCAATGATTATTCCAACCAGTTCGCGTTCACGTGCACGATTGTCGAAGTTGATTGCGACGACTTGCTGCCAGGCGCCCAGCTGCAGCTTGGCGTCGATAATCGGCAAGGCCAGCCCGGTCTTGAGCAACGCGGATCTGAGGTGTGAAAAGCCATTGCCATCGTGCCAACGCCGGTTATGTTCGTAGGCGTCATGGGCCGGCGCGAGTTGCTCCATGGCGCTGCGCAGGTCGGCCAGCGCGCCCGGTTCGTACTCAATTGTTGTCACGCCACCCGTGGAGCCCACCAATTGCACAGTGAGTAACCCGTTGCGCACGCCCGAGTTGCTCACCCACCTCTCCAGTTCGCCCGTCACGTCGGCGTGGCCGAACTCAGCATCGAGTTGCCTGCGAGTCCTGTGTACTTCAGTGGCCATGGTTCATTATAAGCACAGGGGCCAAGTCTACGCATTTCGCACGTTGCCGGGATGCTTCCGGCCAAAAAACTCGCGCTGGGCCGGAAAATGCGTAATGCGTAGACTTGACCCCTGTTGACCGGTATCTTCCTTCGCACCAAAAGGAGTCTGCGTGCAGTCTGCCGTCTATCACCTGTCAATAAAGAACGACGCCACCCGGCGAATAACCCTAGCGTGGCTCACACTGGCGCTGGTGTCGCTGGTCGCGGCGGGTATTTACTCGTTATTGCTCGTATTGGCAAGAACGCCTGCGGTGCAGAAGCTGCTGCCAGTGGTCGATTTTTTTCGAGTAGCGCTGGTCGTACATGTCAATTTGTCGATACTGATATGGATGTTATCGATAGCGGCGGTGCTGTGGAGCCTCAGTTCCAGTCGTGACCTGCGTCGGTGGGATAGTTTGTCTTTTTTGCTCGCGGCGTTGGGCACCGCGATCGTAATCGTGTCGCCCCTGGCCGGCGCCGGCGATCCTTTGATGAATAATTATGTCCCCATTCTGCAACACCCGATCTTCTATGCGGGTCTGGCACTGTTTACCGCGGGCATTAGCAGTCATTTGTTACGTTCAGCCGTTACCCGCCAGGGCATAGGCTCCGTGCTGGACGGTGCTGCGGCCCTGCGAGTCGGTATTACGCTGTCAGCGATTATCACAGGTATCGCCATTGCCGCTTTTGTTGCGTCATACAGCGGTATGCCGGCCGAAGTTTCAGGACAACTGTATTTCGAATTCCTGTTCTGGGGCGGTGGTCATGTACTGCAATTCACCTATACCTTGCTGATGCTGGTGGCCTGGATCGTGCTGGCTCACGCCAGCGGCTGCCAGTTCGTGCTGTCGCCGCGGCTGACCGTGATGTTTTTTTTGATTCTGGCACTGCCGGTAATCACCGTGCCGTTTTTTTATGTCGCTCATGACGTGGTGTCATCCGGTCACCGCCTTGCCTTCACCGAACTGATGAAATACGGCGGGCTATCCTGCCTGCCGCTGGGTCTGGCGGTCTGTGCCAGCATCTGGAAAGGCGAGCCACCAAAAGGCGAGGGCCGTTATTTGCGGGCCGCCCTCGAGAGCTCACTGTTGCTGTTTACTGTCGGTGGCGTGCTGGGATTCATGATCTCGGGGCTGGACATAGTCATACCCGCGCATTACCACGGGTCTACCGTCGGCGTGACGATTGCTTTTATGGGGCTGACCTATTACCTGTTGCCCAGGCTGGGTTTTGGGCCGGTTCCACCGACGCTGGCATTGTGGCAACCCTATATTTACGGTGGTGGCCAGTTTATGCATATCATCGGCCTGGCCTGGACCGGCGGCTATGGCGTGCAGCGCAAGACAGCCGGGACAGCACAGGCCGTTGACCGGTTCGGTGAAATCGCCGGCATGGGTTTGATGGGTCTGGGTGGATTGATCTCCGTGATCGGCGGGTTGTTGTTCCTGATCGTTGCGTACAAAACAATGCGCGCTGCACGTTAGAGAGACCCGATGGAAATCGTCATCTTCACCCTCAACGCGATTGTCGTCTATCTTGTCGCCGACTGGATAATCCGTTTTCTCGAACACCGTCGCGGCAAAGTACTGCCACAGAGACAGGTCGTTTTTTTTGTAATTTTCCTGACGCTGATACTCGTATCATTCCAGATACTCAGAAAGCTCTTTGAATAGGCGGCGATCTGCGAGCAAGCGGCCGTTCAGGTGTCAGACGTTTCACAGTCAGCTAACGACCCTGAGCGGTCATTGGCCGTTGACCGCGAACAGCCTCTTTTACTTGGTGTCTAACACAGATATGCGCACTGCGCAGCTGGCCTCATGGGCTTAGGCTTCTGCTCATCAGGCGGTTGCCAGCTCCTTCGCAAGGACGCGAACCATGGCGCAGGTGTCAGCGGGTGTGGAAACGGGGCTCGGCGTCGGTTACTGCCGTCATCGCCCCGAAGACACGCTGCTCTATCAGATTGTTGAGCGTTACTATCCGCTCTTTGCCGCGCTGAGGGCGGAGCAAGGCCGTGCGTTGCCAGCGTTTGTGCAACGCGAGTTCGAGGAGTATCTCAGGTGCGGCCGGCTCGAACACGGTTTCTTAAGAGTTCGATGCAGCGAATGTCACGCCGAGAAGCTGGTCGCGTTCAGCTGCAAGCGTC
>JAOTXR010000368.1 GCA_029862285.1 Gammaproteobacteria bacterium | reverse complement strand
ATCGGCAACGGCGGTCGTGTCCCAGCTGATTGTATACGGTGCGGTATCATCGCTGCCGATTGCGACGCTATCGACCAGAAATTCGACACTGACTACAGCAATATCATCGACGGCAATAGCGTTTAGCGTTGCGATGCCGCTAAGCGGTGAACCTGGGTCGACCAGGCTTACGACTGGCGGCGTCGTATCTGCGGCCCCGTCAAAATTCGCACCGTTGTTAATCCAGTCGCGTATCACGTCAATCGTGGGCCAGGGTAATGGATCGCCGCCGAGGGGCATTTGCGCTCCTACAGCCGCCATGCCTTTGAGTTTTTGAATGAGATAACTGTCATCCGCATCGCCTGGCGCGACCCGTAGTAGCGATGGTACTTCGATACTCGCCACGTCGACGACATTAGCGAAGCTGGCCGCGGCACCGCTAAGGTCCAGCCCGGCCGGCAAACCCGGGCCAGCGGGACCGGTATGACACTGCGTGGTCGCACAGGTGGGAGTGAACACGTTGTCCTGGATCGATTCAAGGGTCGGAAGGACGGATGACACCGCAAATGTAGCGACATAGTCGCCACCGGCGGTGCCGTCGCCGTCGCCGTCCAAAATCTGGCCATCGCTACCAGCGATTGCCGTGGCACCGGTTGCTGTCAGCGTCAGACGATAGTCGTCATCCACGCTGGTGAGGCCGTCCAGACTGATCGTCACCAGCGCGGCGTTGGTGCTGGATACGGTGATATCTGCAAGAGCGAGTCCGACTTCATTGCCGTCAGTGAATGATCCATCGCCACCGGCTCGCACCAGGCTTACCGTTTCTGCGCCAAATAACGTGCCATCCATTGGGGCACTGAAAATTATCTGGATTGCAGCGGGAAGTGCGGTAGAGACTGAGCCTGCTTCTGGCGTCAGTGACACTACCGTCGGTGGGCCTTGTTGCTGACCTTCATCAGGTAGCGCGCCGGCTGCGATCCACGCTCGAATCACGTCAATCGTCGATTGCGGTAGTGGTGGGGTGCCGAGAGGCATGCGCGATCCGGTGCCGGCGGTTCCTTCGAGTTTCTGAATGAGATAGCTGTTATCCGGATCGCCTGGCGCAACTCGCAGTACCCCGGACTCCTGAACGCTGGGGATATTGACCAGCAACGCAAAACTGCTGCCGGATTCGAGACGCAAACCGAGTGGGGCGGCGCTGCCCGCATGACAAGATGTGCAAAACGGAGTCAATACGTTGTCCTGAATGGACGTAAACGTAGCCGCCAGCGGCCCGGTGGAACTGTTACCCGGTCTGCCATTCGCGTCGAGGCCCTCGCCGTTGCCGGCGCCACAGCCAGAGATAATCCCGGCGACGAGCAGACAACACATCGACCGCATTGTGTTCACAAGGCTATCCTGCATGTTCTTAACGCCTGAATTGAGACAAATGGCCTGGCTCGATTGGAACAGACTATACTACGCAGCGTCATCGGTGAATTGTAGAGCAGCCAGACGGGCATAGAGGCCGTCGCGTCGTTGTAGTTCCTCGTGGGTGCCTTCATCGACAATCTGGCCGCCATCCATGACCAGTATCCTGTCGGCTCGCAGTACCGTCGAGAAACGATGCGCAATGACCAGGGTCGTGCGGTCACGGACCAGGCGTCCCAGGGCCTCCTGAACGACACGCTCGCTGGCCGCATCGAGCGAGCTGGTTGCCTCGTCGAGTAATAATACCGGCGGATCCTTCAGAATCGCCCTGGCGATCGCGATGCGCTGGCGTTGGCCCCCGGAGAGTCGAATACCACGTTCGCCAAGATAAGTGTTATAGCCATCGGGCAGGTTTGCCAGAAATTCATCGGCGAGCGCCGCCCTGGCTGCAGCGCGCACCTCGTCGTCAGTCGCCTCGGGACGGCCATAACGAATGTTTTCCAATGCGTCAGCGGCGAAAATGACAGTGTCCTGGGGCACGATGCCTATGCGCTTGCGCAGAACGACCGGGTCGGTCTGGCGTATGTCGACACCGTCGACGGCAACGTGACCACGCTGTGGATCGTAGAAACGCAACAGGAGCTGGAATACGGTGCTCTTGCCAGCCCCGGATGGCCCCACCAGTGCCACCGTTTCACCGCTATCGACGCGCAGCGTAAAACGATTGAGTGCCAGCGTGTCCGGTCTGGACGGATAACAGAAAGACACATGATTGAAGGACACGACACCGCGTGACGGATCGGGCAATGCTGCTGGATTTTCCGGCGCGCGGATTTCCGGTTGTGCATTGAGTAACTCCACCAGCCTTTCGGTTGCGCCGGCGGCACGCTGGAGATCGCCCCACACATCGCTCAATACTGCCGTGGTGCTGGCCATCGTTGCAGCGTAGAGCACGAATTGCCCCAGTTCGCCGGCGGTCATCGTGCCCGAGATGACCGCGCGCGCACCCAACCACAAAACCAGGACAATTCCGGCGAACACCAGGAGTATAGACATGGCACTCAAAATGGATCTGGCGCGGGCATGGCCCATGGCCGCAGCAAACGCGGCTTCGACGCTGGTCGCAAAGCGTTGGCTTTCACCGCTTTCCTGTGTAAAAGCCTGCACAGTTTGCATGGCGTTGAGTGTTTCGCCGGCACGGGCGCTGGCATCGGCAATTCGGTCCTGGCTGGTGCGTGACAGACCGCGTACGCGCCGCGCATAGCCGACTATCGGCAGGATCACAAACGGAATCAATGCCAATATGATCATTGCAAGTTTTGGTGCGGTGACAATCAGCATGATCAGTGCGCCCAGCATCATCACTGCGCTGCGCAAAGCCATCGATGCACTCGATCCGATGACAGTC
>JAOTXR010000367.1 GCA_029862285.1 Gammaproteobacteria bacterium | reverse complement strand
AATGCGTATTGCCGCCAGTTTCGACTCAATCCCGTCTCTGGCTGCCTGGTAACGACTGGTCAATTGCTGCTCGATCTGATCTGCGGCGGCTGCGTGCAGATCCCATTGCCCGGTCACCCGTGCCAGACGAGCCGCTTCCGCCTTCCCGTCGGCACTGAAATGATGCTCGACTGCCAACTGCTCTGCATCGCCACAGCACTCTTCGAGCCCTTCGCGGGCGGCCCAATGAACCTGAATTTGTTCCAGCCGGTCACGCGCCAGTCGATGGACGCTCTTGTCACGACCACGGGATCTTTCCAGTAGTTTTTGTAGCCGGTCTTTATCCTGAATAGGTTGCGCTGCAGCCTGCCGAATTTCCTGCACCGGGTCGTCCGCCGCAATATCGCACAATAAATCCTGAATGCTCGCTTTGTCTGTCTGCGCCAACAAACGATTGATTGCGACCTTGCGCAGTGCAGGCTCCTGCGCACTGCGTGCGACAAAACGCATCAGTCGATCGTCCGCGGATGAATCGAGAAAGGCCAGACGCGATTCGAGTGCCGGCGACGAATCGCCGTTCCCGGCTATCACCTCATGCAAACGGGCACTGGCAATTTCGCGGACCCGCTGGTCGCCGTCGGCACTTACGAGTTCCTGTAAAACCGGCAGATCGACAATACGCGCCACCGCCGCGGACCGAACGTCCGGGTGCGGATCATCCCGCGCCACTTCGATCAGCGCAGCATCGTCAGCTTCGAGTTGTTCGACATGCTTGCGCCGGATCTCCGGATCCGGATGCTCGATCTTCGACTTGAACCACATCGGTCGAAGTATAGCGTTACCGCCTTGCGAAGGCAGCTTGAAAACGCCTATGAAGCTTAGCTGGACGTGGCCAGCGTTGAGGCGGCTACCTTGCCGGCGCCATACGGCGCACGCCGGCTCAACAGGCCTATCAGTTCTTCCAGTCCCATCGGGTTAGCAAAATAGTGTCCCTGCACTGCATCGCAGCCGGCTTTTCGAATGAACTCCAGCTGTTCATTGTCCTCGACCCCGTCGGCGCCAACCAGCATTCCCAGGCTATGACCCATGGCAATGATAGTGGCGATCACCGTGCGATCGTCCGCCCCACGGCTAATACGATGGACAAATTCCTGATCGATCTTTAACCCTGATATTGGCAACTTGGTCAAATGCATTAGCGAGGAATAACCCGCACCAAAATTATCAATCCATACGCCAACTTCCAGCGACTGAAGTTGTAGCAAGACTTCTGCCGCCCTGCGTGTATTGCGCATGATGGTCTTCTCGGTCAATTCAAGCCGCAGGCAACGCGCTGCCAGATTCTGCTCCTGTAGAACTTCCGCCGCCGTTTCAGCAATGCGCTGCTCGCGGAAATGCACGCTGGCGATGTTTACCGTTGCAAAGAGATTGCGAAAACCGGTCGCATGCAGACGTCCCAGGTCCTGTGTCGCCTGCCGCAGGCACCATTCATCGAACTCCACGATCATGCCGCTTTCTTCTGCCAGCGGCATGAATACTTCGGTCGGTATCGCTCCGTGCTCTGAGTGATGCCAGCGTGTCAATGCTTCGACACCGATTACGGAGCCAGACTTTGCATCCATAATCGGCTGGTATGCAACACGCAACTCCTCTCTGGCCAACGCATGCCGCAAATCATTCTCGAGCGTGAGCCGCTGGACGGCGGAATGGTCCATTTTCTGGTTGTAGAACTGGAAGTGATTCTTGCCTTTGTCTTTGGCCTGAAACATCGCCACGTCTGCGTTTTTTAGCAGCGAGTCGACAGTGTCGCCATCATCGGGAAACACCGTAATACCAATACTGGCACCAACCACCACTTCCTGGCCGGACAACAGGAACGGATTGTGTAACGTGTCGAGTATCCGTTGGGCTACGATTGCGATATCCCGCGTATCCTCGACATCCTCCAGAACGACGGTAAATTCATCGCCGCCGAGCCGCGCAATCAGATCGCGCTCGGCCTCCGCATCGTCGGGATCGATGTGGTCCATCTCGCGCAGGGAATCACGCAGTCGCTGCGAAAATTCCTTTAACAACTTGTCACCGGACTTGTGACCCAGAGTGTCATTGACCCGCTTGAAATCGTCAAGATCAATGAAAAACAGAGCAAGCCTGTGGCTGCCACGGCGAGTTCGCGCCACTGCCTCGGCCAGAAACTGCTTCAACCTCGCCCGGTTTGGCAGACGCGTGAGACTGTCATGATAGGCCAAATAACGCACTTCGCTGTCGCTGGCCCTCAGGTTTCGGCTCATGTCACGGAACGCAGCAGCCAGTTCGCCAATTTCATCGCTGCGATCGACTGCCAGCGTATCTGAGTAATCACCGCTACCAATGCGGCTGGCTTGTTCGGCGAGCCGCCTGATGGGACGGGCCATACTGCTCGAAACCGCAAAGGCAACCATCATGCCTGCCATGCCAAATAACAGCGCGGTCACAACGGCTGACAACAAGTTCGTACGCATTCGCCTGGCGCTGACGTTGCGAACGCCCGCCGTCATCGCAGCAATCTCCTCACTGATCGGCGCCAGTGACAGTCCGACCCGCACCCCGCCAATCGCTTGTCCGTTGTGGTGAATCGGCCGGTAGACTTCCATGGTGTCGCTATAGATCCGGACGCCGTCCTGACGGGTGATGTCAGGCAGCGCATTACCGTACGTGGCTATTTCCACGGTACCGTCGTGTATGACCCTGTTCTCGGTGTCATGAATTTTCACGTAAACGAGTTCGTTTTGTTCAGCCGCACTGCTGGTCAGACCAAACATTGCCTGCATGTCATAGCGG
>JAOTXR010000038.1 GCA_029862285.1 Gammaproteobacteria bacterium | reverse complement strand
ATCAGCCAATCGATGGAAATAGTCTCATCGTCGCCGGTAATGGTCGCGTCAAAGCTGAGGTCGAAGGTCGCATCGGCGGTCGGCAGCGCCGCAGAAAATTCCTGCGACACGCGGCTAATCGACAATCCACTGAGAATATCGTCGCCGGCAATTCCTGCTGAAAGACAATCGGAAACAACGCTGCCGCTACATCCGTCAATCGATCCACCGCCGATCGCGGAGAATGTCAGCATCAGGTCCGTATAGCCCTCGGCATGGATCTGATAGCTATGATGTGTCGAATCGTAGCCCAGATAGGTTGAGCCCCCGAGTATCGGCATAGCGCTGACCAGCATTGGTGCCAGCATCGCTACGATGCCTGAAATAGCCAGCCCGGTTAATTTTTTCATTGGTCCTTCCTCAAAAAATTTTACAAAACGATGATCGCCTTTACTTGGCGAAACGACGCTCTGCGTGTCTCTGCCGATAATGTTGCAAGAAGCGGACCAACCTTAGCACCCTGGCCGGTTTTTTGGTGCAAGTTGACAATAAGCACCACAAAACGTGAACAGCGTCACACTTTTGAGGCTATTTCGGTACTTAAGTAAAAACAATTCATCTTGCCCACCCGCGTGACGCAGGCGGCGAAATGACAAGTTGTAAAGTCTTCCGACAATTAGTTTGCGGCCAGCCTTTAACTTAAGGACGTAGCGCGGCTATCTTCCAGACCCAGGCACAGCGCTGTGGCGATTACCGGAAGCAATTCATCCCGCAGAGCGGCGCCGCCCCGGATATGTGACCCACAGCACTGTTGCCAGGTGAATCCGAGCCTATATTTAAGCGATATCGTTACTTTAGACGTTCCAGGGGTGCCGGCATGTATCGCGTGCTCGTAGTCGACGACGACGAAGATATTCGGACGATTGTTTCACGGGTTCTGGTGGAAATGGGCTTTCAAGTCGAGGCAGTTGCGAGCGCTAAAGCGGCGCTCGCCTCCTTCGAGTCCACTGGTTTCGATCTGGTCATGACCGATATCCGCATGGACGGAATGGACGGCCTGAGCCTGACGGCGGCAATCCGCGACCGCAACCCGGACGTACCCACGATCGTAATGACCGGACATGCCTCAATGGATACAGCGATCGCTGCCATTCGTGCTGGTGCCTGTGATTACCTGGTCAAGCCATTCGAAAACTACGAGAAAGTGCGTGCGACGATCAAACGCGCCCTGGCAACGACTAATTCGGTGCGCGAACGCGAACAACTAATCGATGCACTCAATGAGTCGAACAGGGAATTGCACCATCTGGCTATCCGCGATGGCCTGACAGGTATCTACAATCGCCGTCACCTGCTGGAATTACTCTCCGCAGAATTCGAGCGCGCCATACGTTACCGACGTGAACTGTCAATAATGTTCATCGACGTCGATTACTTTAAGGAATACAACGATCGGCATGGGCACCCGAGCGGCGATGAAGCGCTGCAGTGCATCGCCCGGGTACTCGTGAAGAATACCCGCCAGAGCGATGCTGTCGGCCGCTGGGGCGGCGAAGAATTTGTCATCGTCGTCCCGGAGACCACAGAACAGGCTGCCAGCGCCCTGGCTGAGAAACTACGCGCCAGTGTCGCCGACTTCGAATTCCCCGGCCGGGAAACGCAGCCTGGCGGTTGTGTTTCGATCAGCATCGGGGTCGCAACAATCACTGCCGATGATTCTCAGGCGGCGCTGATCGAGCGGGCCGACAAGGCCCTCTATGCAGCCAAATCCGCCGGTCGCAATACCGTCAAAAACGCGGCCTAGGACCAGGCCCGGGAACGGGCTAAGCACAAGTACGGATTTACAGGCGTGGGGCCTGGGCGTGTCAATGGGGCAAACCATCGGAGGAGCGCCTCATGATTGCAAGCATGCCTGACGCTGCTGTCCGCCTGGATATCGATAACCCGATCTGGGAACGGTTCTTTACTATTGCGCCGCTGGTTCTGATAGGCACTTGCGACAGCAATGGTGTGCCCGACCTGGCACCGAAACATATGGTGACGCCACTGGGGTGGAAGAATTACTTCGGTTTCGTCTGCACGCCACGTCACCATACCTGGCGCAACATCGAACAGACGGAGCGATTTTCTGTCAGCTATCCACGCCCCGATCAGCTGCTGCTGACGAGCCTCACCGCCTCACCGCGTTGCGACGACGATTCCAAACCAATCCTTTCGGCATTGGACACTTTTGAATCGCCCGACAGCGGCGTGCCTTTTCTCGCCAATTCCTATCTGTGGCTGGAATGCAGCCTCGATCGGATTATTCCGGATTTCGGTGAAAACGGTCTGATAGCCGGCCGCATAGTTGCCGCACATGCCGCGCAGGATGCGCTAATTCACTCAGACATGGGCAGTGATGCACAACTAAGAGATGCGCCATTATTTGCGTATATCCATCCAGGACGTTTCGCCGTCATCGATTCCTCTTTCTCATTCCCGTTCCCCTCGGGCATGAAAAAATGACGGCTGAAAATGGTCCGGCCCTGCTATCGGTACTACGCGACCAGCGGCAACGGATTATTGACTTTCTGCACGACCTGACTGTACTCGAATCGCCCTCTTCTTCAGCAGATTCCCTGCGGCTGGCGAGCGGCGCACTGGCCACTCATTTCGAGGATATTGACTATCACACGATACGTGCCGGATCGCTGCATCTCTACGCCCGACCGCGGCGGCGCATAAGACGACAGCCCATACAGTTATTGCTAGGACACTACGATACAGTCTGGCCGCTGGGCACACTACACGACATGCCTTTTGAAGTAGATGAAAATATCATCCGCGGACCCGGTGTTTTCGATATGAAGGGTGGACTCGCACAAATCGTGTTTGCGCTGGAGGCCCTGCAAACCCTCGGACTCGAACCACCGCTGACACCGGTAGTCTTCATCAATGCCGATGAGGAGATCGGCAGTCGCACTTCGAGCCGATACATACAAATGCTGGCGTTGCACGCGCAACGTGCCTACATAATGGAACCGTCATTAGGCCCGGAGGGCAAGCTCAAGACACGTCGCAAGGGTATCGGTCGCTACACAGTTACCGTTTTTGGCAAGGCCGCGCATGCAGGGCTCGATCCAACGGGTGGCGCCAGTGCGATCTTGGAACTATCTTTTCAGATCCAGCAGTTGTTTGCGCTGAACGATATAGAACGCGGTATCTCTGTGAATGTTGGCACTATTGACGGCGGAGTCCGCCCGAACGTGATTGCACCGAACAGCAAAGCTGTTATCGATGTCCGGGTCGCTACAGCAGAAGATGCCAAGCATATCGATGATGCTATTCGCAACCTGACGCCAAAGACTCCGGGCGTTCGGATACACACCGAAGGTGGAATTGGACGACCCGCTCTGGAACACACACCACGCAATCATGCGTTACTGCAAATGGCACAACGACTCGGGGCCAGTATTGGCCTGGATATCGACGAGGGCATGGCAGGCGGTGGTTCCGATGGCAACACGACCAGTCTGTACACGGCCACGCTGGATGGCCTGGGTCCGGTTGGCGATGGCGCGCACGCCCGTCATGAATTCCTCGACATCGACAAGACCATCGAGCGCACTGCTTTGCTTGCTCTTTTGATCCAGGCTGGCCTAGACAGTCACGGGATCGGAAAATGAAACCTCGCTACATAATGACGTCGCTGACCCGTATTGCCGACCTCAATGAGGTGCCGTTCACAGTAGAGCCTTATCCACGCGAGCAATGGAGTGAGGGCGATTACACCGCAGTACGCGTGACCGGCGCGCCCAATAAACTCTATCGCTTCGAGACTATATCGGGACGAAGTGTGGAGGTCATGCCGGGTGACTATGCTATCAGCGCACTCGGCACGCGCGCCGCGACACTTGAAGGTGCTGGCAGCTGGCGTGAAGTCGGAAATGACAATGTGATGAACTCATTAACCGGTGCGGGGCTACTGGGGATGACCACGTCTGCTTCCAGACTGTTGCCGCCTTTCATGACAGTCGACTATGTCGGCCATGTAATGCGTAACGGACGACAACTCAACATGAAAGATTTCGTCGAGCAAGTGGAGCCGGCGGAACTCCAGGTTCCAGTGATACTGCTGGTGGGTACGTCCATGTCGGCTGGCAAGACATCTACCGGGCGGCTGATCATTCACGAGCTAAAGCGCTTTGGCCTTAAAGTTGCGGGAGCGAAGTTCACGGGCGCGGCCCGTTACCACGATATCCTGTCTTTTCAGGACGCCGGCGCTGACAATATCCTGGATTTTGTTGACGTCGGCTTGCCGTCTACGGTTGTCAGCCCTGAGGAATTCCGCCCATTGATGCAGCAGATGATGGCGCGGATCGCGGCACTCGATGTTGACGTGCTGGTAGCAGAAGCTGGAGCCTCGCCATTGGAGCCGTACAACGGCTCAACAGCAGTACAACTGCTGTTGCCGAGGGTGAAGTTCACAGTGCTCTGTGCTTTTGACCCCTATTCCGTGGTTGGCGTTATGAAGGCATTCGGACTAAAACCAGACCTGGTCGCCGGACCTGCCGCCGCAACAACCGCCGCGATAGATCTTGTGCGCAGGCTGACCGGTCTTCCCGCAGTTGACAACCTGGATCCCGATGCCGGAGGACCGATGCAGCAACACCTGCGCGCTGCCATTCCTGAGTTGTTCGAATAGCAAAAAAAAGCCCCGGGCTAGCGAGGCTTTTTTGAATGTGGCAGCGGTTTTAGCGCTGCAGCTTTTTCGATTGCTGTACCCACTTGTCGCGCATGATGCGATCGGGAAACGTATCGATGTGATCCGCGACCCATTGGATATCCTGCTTTGAAAACCCGGCAATTTGCCGAAAATGATAGATGCCAAGCTTGTTCAGGGTCTTCTCCATGACTGGCCCGACACCGTAGATTCTCTGCAGATCGTCCTTCTTGCCCTGTGGTTTGGACAACCGCCAGGAAGGCCCGCTGGCTTTGCGGCGCTTTGCTGCGGTTGCTACTTTGCGGCGTCTCGTCTGGGTGGTCTTTGAACGACTCGACGCTGTTGCAGAACGTGACCGCGTCTTTGCCGTTGTAGTCTTGCGTTTGGCCGGTTTCCGCCGCGCAGAAGTTCTCTTGCTTGTGGTCGCCGGGCGTGTCCTGGTCGCCGTCTTGCGAGCCGCCGGCTTCCTCTTGATTTTTGCCACATCGACTACATGATTGGCCTTCGCCAGCGCGCGCTGCGCACTCGTCAGCTCCTTCTTTTGCTCCGCCAGCTGACCGGTCAGCCGGGTAATGCGGTGTTCCTTTTCCTCAAAGCGGTTCTTAATGGCATCGTGCCTGGTACGCCAGCCACGAAGCTCGCTATCCAGCGCCTTGATTCTGCGATCCCGTTCATGCAGCCGTTTTTCTGTATCCGAACTCCTGTTTTTCGAGAGTTCGGCATTTTCCCTCAACTTTGTGATCTCCGAAACCTGGTTACCGACTTGCTCCTCCCAGGATGCGGCCTTGCTCTGCGACCCGGCAACCTCTTTCTCGAGTCTGGCAATTTTCAAATCCCGGGTCTTAAGCTCAGGTTCCAGCTCTCTTAGCGTTCTTTCCAGTTGCGGAACCCTGCGCTTGTGAGACTCAAGCTCCGATTCCAGTGACGGTACTTTTTTCTGGTAACCACCGAGCTCTTCTTCGACAGCTGCGAACCGACTCTTGCGCTCAGTCAGGTCCTTTTCTGCCGCCGCAAACTTACCCTTGTAGTCAGACAGTTCCGTCTCCATTTTCGGCAGCCTCATACGATAGTCCTTTAGCTCATCCTCCAAGTGCGCCGTTTGCTGGCGTAACCCAGCGGCATCTTTTTCGAGCGGGACCACGCGTTTTTTGTAATCTCCGATCTCTTTTTCCATAGGCGAGATCTTTTCCTTGTAGCCGCCTATTTCCTTTTCCAGCCTGGCAACCTGCTTCTTCTGGCTCTCCAGATCCCGCTTCAGCCCGACAATGACGTTGTCGCGTTCTGAAACGTTACCCTCCAGACCCGGCACCTGTTTCTTGATGGTTTCAAAATCAGTACGCAGACTGCTGATCGTATTGTCGCGATCGCTGATCTTTGTCTCCAACAGCGGCACCTGCGTTTCGTATGCATGAATGCGATCATCTCGCTGCATCACTTCTGTTTCGAGCGACGGCAATCTTTCCTGAAGCCCGGACACCTCCGCCTTTAGGGATTGTGTTTCGCGTTCATGATGGCTTTCCGCCGTACGCAACCGGCCAGACCAGCGATTTTCTATTTCCGATTCCTGCTTCCTGGCCATGCCGTGACGCACAAACCACGCGGCTATCGCCCCAATAATTCCGGCACCCAGCAGGCAGACGAACATTTGTGCTAATAAGTAAGTCATTTGTCTGTCTCCAGTACATTAAATTCGATGCGGCGGTTGCGTGCCCGCCCTTCCGCTGTTTCGTTAGCGCCGACGGGTCGTGTCTCGCCGTAACCGCGTGCAACTAATTGCTCGCTGGAAATACCCATCGCGAGCAAGTAATTAACGACCGCTTCGGCACGCCTTTTACTCAGTGTCTGATTCACCGTCGCTGATCCTTGCGCATCGGTGTGGCCAGCAATTTCTATTCGTGCGGTTGCGCAAACACTCACTGCCTCGCCAAGACGATCGAGCAGAGCAAAACTGGAGCTGCTGATAGTAGCGCTGCCTACAGAATAGTTGATTCGATTATTTGCCAGCAAGCTGTCGAGCTGCGTCTGACAATCCGAAGTGAGCGCACCCGCTGGTGCCGACAACACAATGTCACTGTCGTACCGGGCGGGAATCGCGGCGGCAAGTCGGCTCGTCGCAGACTCGCGGCTCGCGGGCAAAGTGCCGCGCACCTCGATAGTTGTGCCGGTCAAACGCGCATCGCCTTCAACGTATTGTGCAATCTCTGTCTGTACTGACATGAGTGCTTCGGACCATTCGGCCGGAGCACCGGGCGCCAGATCAATCCGGTCACGAATTACCGTTGAGCCAAATACCTCCTCAGCATGTTCCAGTAATCGCCGCCGCGCTTCCGCATCTGGCATGACACCGCTAAGTGTCACGACATCATCGCGCTTGGCGATACGGAACCGGTACGGCGTCATGACGGCTGGCGTAGCAAGCGCCTGTGCAATGGGTTCTGGCGCGACTACAGAACCGCTCTCCACCTCAAGGTCGTTGTAAACATTCCTGACCCCCGCAATGCCGCCTACCATCTGTGCGGCACGAGTTTTGATGTCCTCGTCCGCCACCATCCCGGCCAGAGTCAGTTCACGACCGTTCGCTGTAGCTGAAATTGCATTCAACCCCGCGCCCTGTAACGCAACAGACGACTTGGTTTCGAGGTCCGCAGCGATTGCAGGCGCGTGAGCGCGCAGACAGAGAAAACTGAACACCCCAAAAGCGACTACCGCCGCCGCAGCAAATACTCTTGTACCCATTTGTCCCCCACCCCTCACGTGGTTTTGGCGCGAGGGCCTGCGATAATAGACCAGAACATTGGGTACGGGACCGTCGGTTGACAAATTTTGACCCGACCGCAACACGGTTTTTCTTATGCGGCACAGCACAAAAGCCCTTTTTTGCGGGCTACGGAATCGCCGCTGCCATCAGTTGGTCCAGCTTGGCGGTGACATCGGCAACCTCGATCAGGTTCATTGCCCGTGGATTACGCACGCGTGCGCCCCACCGCAACTCTTCGGCGGACTTGCCTAACTCCAACCCGACCGCCTCCGGATACTTATTTACGACCCAACGCTGGCTCAGATAGGGACCCGTACGACCCGGATTGGAAGTTGCGTATAACCCGATAACGGGTGTACCCACGGCAGTTGCCATGTGTGCCGGACCTGAATCGGGACACAACACAACAGTTGCTCGTTCCAAAACGGCAAGTAATTGCTTTAACGTGGTCTTGCCAATCAGATTTATCGTTTTTTCGCCTTGGAGAGCAGCAATATGCTCTCCGTACTCCCGTTCCAGCGGCGTGCTGCCACCGGTGAGCACCACCTGCATTCCGTACTTCTTCGTTGCATGGGCGGCCACCGCTGCATAATGTTGCGCGCTCCAGTTGCGAAAGTTGCGTAACCGCTGACTACTGCAGGGACTGATGACCAACATTGGCCGGTCTGGTTCGATTTCCTGTGTCGCCGCAGCACGATCACTATCTTCGAGGGGTATGTCCCAACGCATGTGCCGTTCCGTCACGCCAAAATGTTCGGCAAATCCAAACAATCCATCCAGAACATGTTGCCGCGGTTGCGAGTTTATCTGCTGATTGGTGAACAACCACTGGCGATCGCGAGCACGCGGTTTGTCGAACCCCAGACGATAGGGCGCCGACACCATCAGACTGACCAGATTGGCTCGCATGGAGGCATGCATGTGCAATAACAGGTCAAATTTCCTGCCATGCAGTGCGCGTCGCACAGCCAGGTAAGCTCGCAGACCGAGCTGCTTGTCGAGCACTACAAAATCGATACCGGGAATATCGCCAACCAGCGACGCTTCGACCTTGCCGACGATCCAGGTAAACCTGGCATTCGGCCAGGCGCTTTGAAGGGTGCGCAGCACAGGTAATACATGGCAGCAATCACCGATAGCCGAGAGACGAATGATGCAGACATTTTTTGGAATCGCTGTGTCGACCATTCACAAATCCTGCGGGTAGATACCTAGACTACGTCCTGCGTACACAGAACTCCACAGCGGTCTCATGACCCACCAGGCCGCCGCTGCCGTACTGCCGCCCCTGCACATGTAAAAACCGTAGCTCGTGCGCTATTCTTGCGGTATGTCCCATCGCACAGAACACCTGCCCGAACTCACGGGTCTGCGCCATGTCCTGCGAGAGATTCGCTACAAAGAATCTGCCCGGCAAATTCTAGGCTTTGTTTTCGCATTTGCTGTCGCCATAGCTGGCAAACCAGTCTTACCACTCGCCTATTTGGGCGTACCACTGGTTGTGATCGGTATCGCAATCCGCCTCTGGTCATCCGGGCACATTATGAAGAACAGCGTGTTGGCTACCAACGGGCCGTATGCATACGTGCGCCATCCGCTGTATACCGGCAACATCCTTCTACTCCTGGGTCTGGCCATTGCCGGTTCGCAACTATGGGCCTATGTGGTACTGGCTATTTTTCTTTACGTTTTTTATCCAACTGCGATTGAGTATGAAGATTACAAACTCGAGGGTCTATTCGGTGACGAATGGCGCGCCTGGTCGCAGCAAACTCCGGCACTTGTGCCACGCCGAATTCGAACCGATGCCGACAGCAAGGGTCCATGGTCTCTTAAAACTTCAATGAGCAGGAATGCGGAACCTATTATTGCAGCTGTCCTGCTTGGGTGCCTTATCGTTATATTCGTAAAATAAACCTGGCATGTCGTTACAGCAGAAAATTGACGCTCTTGGCTCTGCCGATATCGATCAGCTTATTGCCGGGTCGAGCGTGATTGGCGAAGATCAACCGCAGTCCGGTTACCAGGGATCGGTGCATGTGGTAACGCTGGATGGACAGCGCGTTGTCATAAAATCAGTAGCCGATGAAAAAGTCCTGCGTTGGCTGCGCCGGTGGATGCTCAAAAATGAGTACCTGGTCTATCAGGAACTGGCTGGTATCGCCGGGATCCCGCAGTGCTTTGGCCTCATCGACGGCCGACACCTGTTGCTGGAATACATTGAGGGCACGGCATTCAGAAACCTGGTATTTACGCAAGATGACGAGGTGCATGCCAGGTTATTGGCATTGATCGAGCAACTACACAGTCATGGCGTGGCGCATGCCGACCTGAAACGCCGTGACAACCTTATTCTCAGTGTCGGGCGGGAACCGTTCCTGGTAGATTTTGGCACCGCGATCGTGCGCAAAGACGGTTTCAGGCCGCTAAATCATCTTTTTTTCCGGGCTGCCAAACAACTCGATTATCACGGCTGGTTTAAAAACAAGTATCGCAACCGTTCATTGCCATTCGATCCGGCTGACGAGCAGTACTACCGACCGATGCGTCTGGAGCGCGCGGCACGCTGGGTGAGGCGCAGGTTCAGGGGACCATTGAACGCACTACGCGAAAAAATCGCCTCACGTTGATCAGGCAAGCCGGTCCCGGGTCCACAGATATTGCGATGGATCCCGCAAGAGATATTCTTCCAACAAAGAGTTAATCCGACTCATGTCGGCGCGCCGGTCACCCGAAGGGATTCCTTCAAAGGCCGGCAGTATCTCTATCTTGTAGCGACCACCCGGCAGGCGCTGCGGAAAATACGGGACAATTCTTGCACCAGTCATGCGTGACAGGTCGATCGCACCACTGTGAAACAAGGTTTGTACGTCAAGAAACGGCAGTTCCTCACAGCGCTTGCCACGTCGAACGATCTGGTCGCCGGCGAAGAACACAACTTCCTTATCGCGCAAGCGGTGGGCAATTTTGTGCAGGTCCTGACGATCGATCATTTCCTTGACCACGCGACCGCGAGACACGCGGGTGAATTCATCGGCAAGCGGATTCTTGCGATAGGGCCGGTAAACAATGACGAGATCCGGAAAATTCTGGCACAAGACAACACCACATGAT
>JAOTXR010000037.1 GCA_029862285.1 Gammaproteobacteria bacterium | reverse complement strand
AACTCCAGCAAACCTGCCCATTCTCTATCCGCGTACCGCGCTCACACAATATCCGGGCAGCGCCGATACTTACTTTGGTAGCCTCGGCGCGGGTCCGCGCTGCTGCTTCTACCGAATCGTACAAGCGCACACTGCCGGCGGAACCGTGATAGCGCGCGATCGACTTCGCCAGCTGCCGCGGCGCTTTTTCCGCCGCCGTGGTCAGCGGGCCGAAGCCCTCAATACAGATTAGCCGGCTGACCCGATCCGGCACCGTTCCGGCAACCAGGGTCGCGACAGATGCGCCGAGCGAATGACCCAGCAGTCCAAAACGCTGCCAGCCCATCGCGTCGGCAACGGCAATAACATCGCCGACGTTGTCGATAAAATGATAGGGCACCGATGGTGGACGATGGTCCGACCTGCCATGTCCGGCAAGATCTAGCGCCAAAACTTCGTCGGAATCGAGTAACGGCAGCAAACGTGACCACGTTGCAGCGTTATCCAGCCAGCCGTGCAAAGCTATGACAGGCACGACACCGGAACGCTGCCAGTGCACACCGCAAAAGACCTGACCCCCGATCTCCAGGCTCAGTTCATCCTGATTGTTCAGCTTACGGCCGCCTCGATGGTGCGCCCTGCCGTATGGGCGGCTTCCCATGCGAGCATCGCCCGCTTGCGGGTTCTGCCCCAGCGGTACTGCCCGGTTTCACCGGTGCTACGGATAATGCGATGGCAGGGAATCAGCCAGGCGATGTGATTGGCCCCGACCGCAGTACCCGTTGCCCGTGCGCTACCGGCCTGTCCGGCGATTGTCGCCAGCTGACCATAGGTACACACGGTGCCACGCGGGATCCGCAACAATGCCTGCCAAATCTGCAACTGAAAGTTAGTACCCGTTACCAGCAACGACAACGGATGCGCTGCGTCGGCCGGATATTCGAGCTGTTGCACCAGCGGCGCGGTATCAGCATCCGAATTCGCGAAGCTCGCACCCGGCCAGAGTTTTTTGAGTCGCGCCAGTTCAGTATCTTTCCGGGCGTCATCACAGAAGGCCAGACCACATATGCCCCGGTCGGTCACTGCTACCAAAACGTCACCAAAAGCACTGGTGTGATGACCATAGCGGATCTCCAGCCCATGACCCTTGCGCTGATACTCCCCCGGGCTGACCGCTTCGACGGAAATAAACTGGTCGTGCAGCCGCGAGGGACTGGACAACCCGACCTCCAGCGAGGCATCCAAAACACTGGCGGACTCGTCGAGCAACTGCTTGGCATGCCGGACAGTCAAAAACTGCAGGAACCGCTTGGGGCTGACACCCGCCCAGCGCCGGAACAGCCTCTGGCAATGAGAAACGCTGACACCGGCCGCCAGCGCAACTTCCTCCAGCGACGGCTGCTGGTCTACCGATTCGTCGATAAACCGGATCGCGGCCGCGATACGTTCAAAATCACCGGACATCTCAGACTCCGCACCTTCGACACACTCAGACTACGGCCTGCAACAATATTCAGCCACCCGTTTTCCACCATCAGAAAGACCAGACAATAGCGCCTGTCGGCATTTCTTACATCCTGCAGCAATCGGTACCCCTATTTTTCCCTATATTTTACATAAGTTTAGGGCTACGCCTCGTATCTTGCTGATTCCCATGCAAGCTCCATTGCTTGGCACAAAACCTGCTTCTAGGTGGATGAGTGTTGCAACAAACTCCCGCAAGAGGAGTCGCGTGACATAACGGTAGAAACAGCTAAGGAGATAACAACTGCAAATAACGTGTCCACAGGGTTCCCCGACCTGAATGACACACCCTTACTGTGACATCTGCGAAGAGTGAACTGTCCCAGTTAACCCTTCTTCGATTACCGCGAGAAATAACTACAACAAGAAAATAACAACAACAACACCACCGCCGGACCTGACCCCGCCTAATCGCGGGGTTCTTTTTGTCTCGGCGTCAGATGTTATGTTCAGGCAGACCCGGCCAGGAACCGGCCAGGCGGATATTGTCTAGAAGGACCATTTGCCATCGGCGCGACGGTACATGCCGAATTTGTCGCGCGGCACGCCAGGCATGGTGTCGTAGGGATCGTAACCCGGGTTCTCCCGTGCGACGCCCGGCGCCTCCGGCCGCTGACGGCTGGTATTCTTGTTCACAACTGTCTTCTTGTTGCGACGGGATTTGCGAAGGTAAAACCGCATTAGTTGCCTCCTTGGAGTTTGCGACGATCTATTATCGGTTACAGCGGCAGTACCAGCGATCGACTTTTGCAATGTTTAAACTAATTCCGCAAAAAGTAACGGGTGACACAGAATGTAAAAAAAGCCGGGGCAAGCCCCGGCTTTTTACTATCAATAAACTCTAAATCAATAGTTTACGGCGCGTTTCAGTTTCTTGGCCTGGGCTACCCAGTCACCGACCTGGTCGGCCGTCGGCAACTTGCGCACCAGTTTCTTCTTATCGTTGATCTCAACCATCTTGCTATGAAGATTCTTGGCGCTACGGCCCTTGAGTTCCGGTACGGTGTCCACACCGGCACACTCGAGTAGATCGGCATACTCGCTGCCAACCCCCTTGATGCGGGACAGGTCTGCACGATTCACCCAGCCGAGAATCTGTTTCTCGTTCAATCCGGCTTTGGCTGCGATTTCCTTGCGGCCCTTCGGGTCGCCACCCTTTTCCAGGAGTTGATCGGTGCTCTTAATCCCACAGCCCTGCAGTTTCTCGGCGAATGCCGGGCCGATACCCTCGATGTCTGCAATTCTCGCCATTTTTCTTCCTCCAAAGATTTTGCCTAATTGGATAGGGTGATTGTAGACGCATCTATCACCCTGTGCCGACGCGGGATGCAACAATTTACAATCGTCACTTATTTCCAAGTTCCTGCCGCAGCGCGGCAACATCGTGCACGCCGGTTACTTTGTGGTGATAACGCCACTCGCGGCCGGCAATGTACTCCCGCATCGTCTCCGACTCGGATTCGAGACTGTATATTCGCGCCTTGACAACATCGCCGATACTGATGATTCCCACCAGCTCGCCGTTTTCCATCACCGGCAGATGCCTCACCCGCCGATCTGTCATACAAGCCATGACAAAGCCCATGTCGTTGTGTGGCTCGCAAACAACGAGTTTTCTCGCCATTACATCGCCAATCGGTAATTCCAGCGCGGTCGGACCATGATCGCCGAGCGCCGATGCGATATCACGCTCCGATGCCAGCCCGGCCAGGTGACCGGTTTCGTCACGGATCAGTACTGCGCCGATGCGATTCTTTCGCAATATGCGGGCGACATCGATGATGCTGTCGCCCGCCTGCGCGGTAACAACATCATGGCCCTTACTCTGGAGTATTGTCGCTACGGTTACTGTGTATGCCCACTCCAGGTCACGGATGCGGGCAATCCAGTTGTTGAGCAGTTCCTCGTAGAGAGCGCGCCGTTTCCGATGCAGGAAGAACAGGTCCATGATCTGGCCGACCAGCCCGTATTTCGGCTTGTAGTCGTAGCACATCCGCAGTACGACGCCGTCGGATTGTTCCTCCAGCTCGAAACGCCGGGTCATTTTGCGGAACGGGTAAACACCGTCACTCGAATCCACCTCCATGGCATAGGCTTTGCCTTCGTCCCACATCACGCAATGCTCGGTCCAGGTGTAGCCATGCGGGCTGTACAAGCGACGCCGCGCGGTGGCCTTTTCACCATCGAGCATTTCCACTTTTCTGATGTGCGGGGAGACATCAGCAAAGCTCTGCAGATCGCTGATGACACGCCACACTACATCGGCGTGGGCCTTAATCTTGCGTTGTAGTTGAATTACCGGCATATCCGCTTCCGCGGCTGGCGATTAGTGACGACTGTGCCAGTGCTCACGTTCCTCCGGCGGGATGCGTTCGATCTCCCAGCGGGAAAGCATCGGGAATGCATCGAACAAAATCAGCAGCACGAACAGAAAGCCGCTTATTAGTGCGATTGTACCAGCCGTGCCGCCAATCGTGCTGAACGGAATATGCGATTCCCATTGTGCCGGCAACACCATCAGGTACCGATTGAGCCAGACACCGGTGCAAATCAGCGTGGCCACGATGCTGGCCAGCGCCAGGTTGCGCTTCACCCGGGCGAATATCAGGAACGCCAGCGGCAGCATAAACAGGCAGGCCACCGACAGCCAGAATATCGGGCCATAGTGCCCTTTCATTTGCGCGTCCAGCGGGCGTAACTCGTTCGGCAGGTTGCCGAACCAGGACACAAAAAACTGGGCCCAGAAAAAGTACAACCACAGGCACATGAACCCGGTAAATATAATGCCAAGATTCTTGATCTGCCGGGTGCTGAAAACAGTGTCCATCTCGACATAGCGCCGCTGAAACCCCGCCAGCAACAGGATCAGCGCCGTGCCGCCAAACATGCACCCGATCACGTAGTACATGCTAAATACGGTGCTGTGGTAGTGCGGCCACAACATCATGGCAAAGTCCCATGAGATAAAAGTGTTAGCCAGACCAGCGATCATCAGGATCGGGACGGACCACCAGTACAAGCGGTGGGTTAGTGCCTCCGAATCAGTGTCGCCGGCCGGTCCGCCAAATAGCCCGAAAACCATTTTGCGCAAGCCGCTTGCTTCCGACGCCGAGCGGCTGTCGATATCGGGTCGAACACTCATGCGTACATAAAAGTACGCGAAGAGATAGAAGACGACCTGCGATGCCAGCGCTCGAAACAACAACTTATTCTCGCCGAGCCACGAACTGAGATGTTCACCAGGTTCAGGCGACAACCAGAAAAAGAGCTGATCACGCGCACCAAAGTAGACAATCAGCAAACCGATGATTGAAATCGGAAAAAACGCCAGTGTCGTGACTTCCGCCAGACGGAATAACGGCCGCGCCCAGAATCCGCCCGACAATCGCATAATCGCGGTAAACGCAATACCGAACTGGGTAATACCCTGCAAGAAAAGCAGCGTTGCCAGAAACATGCCCCAGCCACCGGCAGTATTGCCTGGCAGCGTAACGATCGCGGTAATCGCGCTTGCCAGAAATACGATCACGAGAATCAGCCGTGCCGTGTTATAGCGATCACGCCGGCTTACACCGACACCTTGTGGCACCGCGACCGATTGCACCGCCTCGTTCATTGCGTGTTGAACTCGCTCTTGATGTAGTTAATTACGTGCCAGCGATCTATCTCCTTGATCGCGTCGCGATAAAACGGCATTGCCAGGCCGCCATGGGTAATTGTGTAGTAAATCTGCCCCTCACCCTGCAGCTGCACATAATCGGTCGACAGATCCATCGGTGGCGGGACAAACTTTTTACCTACCGTGCCATCGCCTTTGCCTTCGCTACCGTGACATACGGTGCAATGCACATCGTAAATTTCCTTACCTCGAGCGACCGACTCGGGGCTGGTGGGAACCGGACTGACCAGCTTGCGGGACGCCTCGAGACGCGAGCGCACGACGTCAGCGACGTCCGTGGGCACCGGTATACGCTCCTTGCGCGACACCGGGACGGAGTCACTGGCTTGGCGCACCGTAGTCTCCTGTGGTTTGACTGACGGCTGATCGACCATGTCCTTAGACCAGGGCAACGCCATCGCAGACCCACAGCAAGTCAGCAAAACAACAAAGATCAGCCTGCGCATATCAGTACTCCACCCGCTTGATCTCGGCGGCACCGGTCTCACGCATCACACTCTCAACCCTGGAAACATCGGCAACATCTGTTGGCACGCTGACTACAAAACGATCCACATTGGCTTCCGGTGTATAAGGTGCCTCTTTCCACGCGGGCAAACCAGAAACAACATGAAAACCCAGTAGCGTGGCAAGTACGCCGAACAATATGGTCATCTCATACATGATCACCAGGTAAGGCGGAATCGGGATGATCGGGCGGCCACCCGTCGGCAGTATAAATACCAATGCGGTACCGATGGCCAGCGCCATGCCGGACAGTCCCCCGAGTATCGCGCCGGTCAGCGAGAAATAACGTACTTTGCTCTTGCCGATACCCAGTACCTTCTCGACATCGTGCATCGGGATCGGTGTCATCACGCTCACCGGCACATCCATGGCCTTTAGCTTTCCGGCCGCGTCGAGAAAGTCTTCCTCGTATTCGTATAGGGCTATAAGGCTTTCTGCCATTTGGCATCCCTCCGCAGCGGCGTGAGCGTTTCCTTGGTTTCGTAGATCGAAATACAAGGCACCCACTTGACGAATATCAGGAACAATGTTGCAAAGATCGCGAATGAGCCAACCGTGATAGAAATTTCAACCAGGCTGGGTACATAAAAACCGAAAGCATCCGGCAAAAACTTCCGCGGCAACGCAGTTGCCACAATAATAAATCGCTCGGTAATCATGCCGATGTTGATGAGGATCGACAGTACAAGCATCTTGTTCCACGACTTGCGTATCTTGTTGGAGAACATCAGTAGTGGCGCTACCGCGCAAAACAGGATCATCTCCCAGTACATCGGCGCATAGAAACCGGTCAGCCGGAACTTGAGCCACTCAGCCTCAAACGACGAGCCACCGTACCAGGCATTGAATACTTCCATGACGTTGATATAAGTCCAAATCAACGACAGCACCAACAACAGCTTACCGAGATTGTCTACATGGATTTCCTGTATATATTTTTCGTAGCCAAAGGCCTTGCGCAATAACCACATCACCGTGACGATGCCGGCGGTACCGGAATAAATGGCGCCGCAGACAAAATAGGGAGCGAAAATCGTGTGATGCAGCCCGGGCACTATCGATAAAGCAAAATCCCACGACACGATGCTGTGCACCGAAACCGCCAGCGGAATCACAAAAACGGCAAAAAACGTATAGGCCCAGTTCAGGGTGTGCCATTCATGCTCGGTACCACGCCAGCCGAAAGAAAAAATGGTATAGAGCCGCCGCCGCATACCGGTGCTGTTGTCGCGTACCGCGGCAAAATCAGGAACCGATCCCATATAGATGAAAATGGAACTGGCGGTGAGATAAGTGGTAATTGCCATCACGTCGAACATCAGCGGCGAGCGAAAATTCGGCCACAGGCCCATGGCATTGGGCAGCGGAAAACTCCAGTGCACATACCAGACGCGCCCGACATGGACCATGACAAACATCGCCGCGGTCATCAGCGAGAACAGCGTCATGGCCTCAGCGCTACGGTAGATCGTCTTGCGCCAGGAGCTCTGGGTAATGTGCAGGACTGCCGACAACAATGTGCCGGAGTGGCTGAGACCAATCCAGAATATGAAATTGGAAAGATAGGTGCCCCAGACGGCGTTGCGGTTCATGCCGGCGGCGCCGACCCCGACGTGCCACTGATAGAGCCATGGCAGGAAAAAACAGAGTATCGCGATAGTGACGGTCGTACCCAGGGCCCACCAGTACTTCGGTGTGGTGACAAGCATGGACCGCAGGACGTCCTGGTTTACCTCACCCCATGTCGGTTCCTGGTGCTCAGCCATGCGCTTCGACCTTCCTCAAATAGACAACAGAGGGTGTGGTATTGAGCTTTTCCAGCACGCGGTAATTTCTGTCGCTTCGCGCCGCCAGCGAAACTGCGCTGTCAGGGTCGTAGAAATCGCCAAATACCATGGCTTCGGTCGGGCACGCCTGCACACAGGCTGGTGTTACCTCACCATCGCGAACACGCTTGTCGCCACCGCGGTCCTTGGCATGATCCTTTGCCTGGCGTATCCGCTGTATACAAAAAGTGCATTTTTCCATTACACCCTTTTCGCGTACCGAAACATCCGGGTTGAGCTGCTGCTCCAGCGGTTCGGCCCACTCATAAGTAAACCAGTTGAAATACCTCACTTCGTATGGGCAATAGACGGCACAGGTCCGGGTACCGATACAGCGGTTGTAGATCTGTGTGTTGAGTCCGTCCTGATTGTGATAGGTGGCAAAAACCGGGCATGCCGTTTCGCAGGGCGCCTGATCGCAATGCTGGCAGAGCATTGGTACAAACGTGAGCCTGGTGTCGGGATACTCGCCTTCCCAGTAGCGCTCGATGCGGATCCACTTTATTTCCCGGTTTTGCGCAAACCGCTGTTCGCCGACGATCGGCAGATTATTCTCCGCCTGGCACGCCACGACACAAGCTTCACAGCCACTACAGCGATCCAGATCGATCACCATCCCCCAGTGATAATCGAATTTGCCGAAATACCCGGGTTCACGGAATTTTTTCCATTTTTCGACAATATTTGCCACGGTTACCCCATCCGTCCGTCGTTAGTGTTGGCGTTAACCATGATGCTCATCCTCGCCACTGTGCGGGGCTGGCTTGCCACCCTCGCCATAGGGACCGAGTATCGATCGGCCCAGCTCACGCGGTGTACCGGACATCCGAATCAGATTCACATGCTCTCCGGTCTTGGCAATACTCACCGTCGTTGCGCACCACGCCAGCGTGTCACTATCGCGATCCGTCGTGTCGTTGAGTATCGATAACGGATTGGCGCCACGCTCACTCGCGTAACGACCAAATGTGCGGTGTCCCTGCCCGATCGGCATCGAAATCACATCCGGGCGTACCGCCGGATAGACCACGACCGGCGCACGCAGGCTGCCGGAAGCAGAACGCACTTCGACGACATCGCCATCACTCAGTTGCATACGGCTGGCAGTTTCGGGATTCAGCTCTATCCAGCTGTTGTAGACCACGCTGGTCAGCGGGTCGGGCAATTCCTGCTGCCACGGCAGATTCGCCGCGCGACCATCGAGCCAGGCCTGACTGAGGTAGGGCTGGAAATAGAATGGATATTCTTCGTCCGGGCCGCCGCTGTCGCCGGGATCGAGCACCACAGCGGGCGCCGGCAACGGCGGCCCCTTGCGGTCTTCGGCCCATACGCCGGCCTGCAACACGTTGTTCCAGAACGTGTCGAAATCCATGTTCAACGCTGTGGCGCGGGTTTCATGGATTTCGCGCCAGCGCGCACGCAAATAATTGTAGCCGTTGTCCCATGGCAAAACTTCGGCCATGTCGCTACCGAGTCTGCGTCCTAACTCGATAAGGATGTCGCCATAGGCCCGCGTGTCGTGAATTGGCGCAACGACCGGTTGCGCGATCGAGGCGGTGCTCAAACCCACGCCCGGCTGCGGCACATCGTCGGCCCAGCTCTCTAATCCGGAGTGTGGCGCCAGGATAATGTCGGCCATCGCAGAAGTTTCGTCGACAAACGGCGAAATGGCAGCAATGAAGGGCACCGCTTCCATTGCGGCACGCAGCCCGAGCGAATCGGGCACTGTATGTAAGAGATTGGTATCGGCGATGACTAACGCCTCGATACGACCCACACTCATGTCGGCGATCAATTGTTTGATATCGCCAAATGCGGCGCGACGCTGATCGGCACCGGAACCGATTACCGGATCCGGATTCGCAACAACCGCACCACCGGCGATCGAATTGAGTACATTGACGGCGGCCGCATTGGCAGTGCCATTTGTGGAGTGCGCTGCGGACCCGCCGGCAATCGCCAATGGTCTGCCGGCAGCCGCAAAGGCTTCGGCCAGTTCCGCGATAACGTTCCCCTCAAGCCCGCTGGCCGTTGCTGCGCGCTCGATTGTGTAGGCCGACAGGCCATGGGCCCCACCGCTGATCCGGTTTGCCATAGCCAGCGCGATCAGCCCCTCGCTACCGGGCCTGGCCGGCACCCATCGATCGGCATTGGCGCCGCTCAGCGACATGCGAGGTTCTATTTGCACAATCTGACCACGCGCACGGTCGCCCTGACGCAGATTGCCGTAACCGATGCTGTAGTGCACCGGTGACAACCAGTGAGACAAATAATCGGCACCGAAAGACAACAGGAAATCGGCATTGGCAATATCGTAATACGGCAACTCTGTCCGGCCGTAGGTCGCCTGATTCGCTGCCAGCAGGGTCTGTGGCGTGGTGAAGTCGTACTGCAGGTAACGGTCTGATCCGATACCGCCCATGAGTATTTCCTGCAGGTCGTGCAGGTGACCACGTGTTGTCCCGGTAACCAGGGCGATGCGATCGCCCCGACCGGCACGGCGGATTGCTGCCAACCGCTCGGCGACTGTTGTATAAGCCTGCTCCCAGCTGATCGGTGCGACAGCGCCCGAACCGCGCTCGCCACGCCGCTGTTGGGGTTCGCGTAAGCGGTCAGGGTTGTACAACACATTCAGCGCGGACTGACCCAGCGCGCAACTGCGACCCTGACTGACCGGGTGCAGCGGGTTGCCTTCGATTTTTTTCGCACGTCCTTCGCGAACGCGAACTTCGATACCGCAACCCGCGCTACATTGCTGGCACACAGTCTTGTACCAGGTGGCTATACCGGGGGTGAAATCCTCGGGTGTAGCCACATACGGAATGTATTGTTCGCGTCGGGCCTTACTGCTTTCTTTGACCAGAAAACCGGCTCCGGCGCCAGCGGCTCCGCCACCAACGATTTTTAGAAAGTCTCTGCGGTCTATTGCCGACATCTAGTATTGATCCCAATTCACTTGTGACAGGTCCAGCAGTCACGCCCGTACTCGACCTGACGCTCGCCGTGACAATCGAGACACCACTGCATTTTCAACGGCGCCACTTGTTTGACCCGCGCCATGTTCGC
>JAOTXR010000036.1 GCA_029862285.1 Gammaproteobacteria bacterium | reverse complement strand
TTGCGTGAGTCCAGTCGCAGCTCGTCCAGACCGATGCTGCGCCCGATCTGGTTAGTGATCGCCGCTGATTGCGCCACTCCGAGCTGAAGGGCCGCCTGGCGTACCTGGTCACCCTGCGCGGCCGATGCCTGGTCCAGCGGCCGGCCCGCGACAAGATATGCAAGTGCGTCAGCCTCGGCCATAACGGGTTCGGCATACACCGTCGAGGTCGGGCTTTGTGCGGTGCCCCGCACCTGGACGCCCGCAGTGACCTCATCAATGCGGCGCGTTGCAGTGACATCGAGCGTCGGATTATCCAGTGGTCCGGTAAACACCAGGCTACCGTCGCTGATTTCGAGATCGTGGCCGTAAGCGCGGAAGATCCCCGATGTCAGCGTGATTACACCCTGAGCATCGACCGGCCGGTTTCGACCGGTGCGCAGCTGCATTGAGCCGGCGAGGCCGGTGCGCAGCCCGAAACCACTGAACCGAACGTCCTCACCAAGCTGTAGCTTCAAATCCGTTACCAGTTGTAGCGGTACTTGTGATGGTATGTTGTCGTCGGCTTCCCCAACGATGCGCACATCGGGTGAGATTCTCACCGCCTGTTGTGGGAGTTCGCGCAGTTGGACAGTTGCCCGCGGTATCGTGACGATACCGCCAAGCCGCAATGCGTTGGAGGCGCCGGCCAGTTCCAGCCGTGGTGAAACCGAAACTGCCACATCCGGCAGTTCGATTGCCTGAAAATCTTCACCGCTGATACTGGCGGTGACGGGCCACCCGGCTGCGCGATCGAGATCCAGCGTTCCTCGCAGTGCGATGTTTCCACCGGAAACGGCGTCGCCGCTGATTGCGATACGCGTACCGCCAGCTGATTCGACATCCAGATGCAGTTGCTGCAGCGTTATCCCCGTACGTGGAACAGCGACGCTACCGTCCTCGAGCCGGGCGAAACCACTAAATACCGGATTGCCCGGGGTGCCGGTGAGCGCGACGTCGGCTAGCATTACGCCCTGCCAGTTGGTCAGCTCGGTCGAAAATAAAGAGAGCATTCCGACATCTGCCAGCCGTGCATTCACACGCGCATCAATACGAGGGTCGTTACGCCAGTCATCCAGTTGACCGTCAATCAGCAATCGGCTGTTGTTATTACTATTGCTCACCAGGCGGGCCCGGATTGTTTCCGGGCTTGCGTTGCCGGACAGTTTGAATTGATCCAGCACGGTATCGAGCCGGTCCTCGTCGTCTGCATAGCTATAATCGATGCGCAGCCCAGGCGCGGTGACATCAAACTCCAGTTCAGGGTTTTGCAGTTTGCCGGAAGCGGCGAAACTGCCGCTGGCTGTTCCTGTCAGTGTTGCGCCCGGTGGTAGTAGCCGCGCCAGCGGCGCAAGGGATACATTGCGGGCGTCAGCGTCCAGCGCCAGCCTGTGCTCATCTATTATCCCGCCGGCACAAAATTGAGCTGCCTGATGCTGCCAGCACACCTTAGCCAATTTCGCATGCTCTGAAGCCACAGTCAGTTCTGCTGGCTGTTCCTGCTGAAAGGTATCTGGAGAAGCAATAACGATCGTGCTGGAACGCAGCTCACCTCGCCAGGCGTCGCCGATCCAGCCGCCACTGAACCGGGCTGTGACAGCACCGTCATTGACGGCAGCAATCAGTTCAATGTCATGCTGCTGCAGCCGCCCGTTTAGCGTGGTATCGAGCCGATCGACGCGGTAGTTGCCAAACTCGATGCCGCCCGCCGTAACCTTCAGTTGTGACGGTGGGCCCGAAGGCACCAGCCTGCCATTAGCGCTTATGCGGTCCAGCGAATATCCGGGGGCCTGTAATCCGCTGCCGTCCAGCTGCACGTCGATGAAAGGCGCTGCCATGCTGCCGCCAATGCTGCCGTGGCCGATAAGTGATCCGCCCAGCCCGTCGGCAAAGCTGCCAAAGTCGGCGACATCAACATCGTATTGCAGCGCCAGCCGATCACCATAGACACCGTCGATCGCAACGCGATTTAGGCCGCTTTTCAGCCGCACACCCGTCAGCTCCAGCGCCCCCATGCCGTAGCGCACACTGCCAGCCAGTTGCAACGGATGTTGGCGCAGTTCGCCGCTGATGTCGGCTCCTTCGAACGCCAGTTTTGGTCCGGCTGCCCCATAGCTGCCGCTAAAAGCCAGCGTGCCGTTCAGCCGTCCCGGCCAGCCGGCAGCGAAAAGCGAGGGATCAACGTTGCGTAACCGCAGTGATGTTTGCCACTGTGGCTGCGGTGTCAGCAACACTGAGCCATTGCCGCTGATACTGCTGCGGCCGGCCAGCAGCGTAACGTCTTCAAGCCGCACCGTATCATTACTGTACGAGGCCCGGCCACGCAACGATAGCGCACGTTCCCGTATTTTCCCGCTAAGGTCGAGCTGCAGCTGTTGTACTGCCGGGAGGCTATCCTGCACGGCTGCGCGCAGTTTCACAGAGCCATTGACGGTACCCGGCCACTGCGGCGCAAACAGCGCCGGATCCACTGCCGTCAGCTCAAAATGCAGTTCTGTCCGCAGTTGTTGTTGCCAGTCTATGTTGCCGTAACCGCTTACCGCACCGCGTGGCGGCGTGATTTTCAGCGAATCTATGTCGAAGCCTGAGAGACCACCTCTGCCAACGACGGAAAGATCCGTCGGCGGCAAACCGGTACCATTCAGATCAGCGGAAAAAGTCACTTGGTAATCGCCGGTGGTCCCACTCAGCCCAAGCCGGGCATTGCGCAAATTTACATTGTGGTCGCCGGCGGCATAGTCGATCGACTCGCTGGTGCTGGTGAGGTCAAACACGGGTTCGCCAGCAATCGTTGCCGTTCCGATGCTGGTGACATGGAAAGGCGCTGCCAGTCGATGCTGTAGCTCGAGCCGGTTCATGTTGCCTGCGATGCGACCGTTGCCGCTCCATTCTCCCGTTTGTTCGGTACTCCAGTTGACACCGATATCGATACCGGCCGGGTTCTTTGAATCCAGTGTCCCACCGGCCGCAAAGCTGATACCTCGCACGGACGCCTGCACGCCCCCGATGTCCAGTCCGTTACTCCGCCAGGCGGCAGCCAGGCTGATGTTGCTGACTGTTTCATCAGCTGCGCCGCGCAGCGTAAATTGCCCGATGCGGGCGTCGGCAATCACAACGTCGATTGGCAGCCGGGGGATATGCGTGAATGTTGACGCGCCGCCTGTAGACTGCGGGGTGGAAATCTGGATCGTATCCGCGTCGAGGCTGGCAAAATACAGTTCGCGTCGCAACAACCGCCTCGGATGCAGTTGCAGCTCAACCGAGTTCGCGACGAGTTCCACTGATTCGTTAACCAGCTGCAGGCCGGAAACTGTCAGCGTATCGGTTATTGTCCCGCCGATGGTTTCAACCGACAGTCCCTCGACCTGGCCGGCTATACGATGCAGCATCCAGCGAGCGCCACCCTCGGTGGACAGCGCCCACCACAATACAAGCGCAACCACAGCTGCAGCGAAAAGCAGCGGTACCAGTATCCACAACGAAATACGCCGCAGGGTCACAGGTCCGGTCCGAACGACAGGTGCACGCGCGGATCCCGATCGGCACCATTGAAGGGCCAGGCCAGGTCCAGGCGCACCGGCCCGATGGGCGACAGCCAGCGGCCGCCAATTCCGGCCCCGGTGTGCGCCTCGAGATCGAAATCATCGAAGGCATTACCGCTATCGACGAAAGCCGCAACTGACCACCTGGTGGCCAGGGCGCGCTCCAGCTCGACACTGGCAATCAATTGCCCGGAGCCACCGATGACATTTCCAGCGGCATCTTTCGACCCGAGCGTCTCAAATCCATAGCCACGTATCGAACCATCGCCACCGGCAAAGAAGCGCAGCGACGGCGGCAACTCGGAAAACTCGCCTGACACGCTGGCACCGGCATTGGTACGCACGAGCACCCGCAGTCCGGGGCGTAACGAGCGGATCAGCTTGCCGGAAGCCTCGACCCGCAAGAAGTTGGTGTCAGATCCGAGCACATCACCGCTGCCGCGAAACTCAAGAAACAGGCGCGAGCCGCGCTGCGGCTGCAACCGGTTGCTGGAGCGGCTTCGGGTCCATGAGATACCGGGGATGATGAACGTGCTGCGCCTGCTTTGGCCGGCGATTTCAAAATCTTCCACCAGCAAGTCGACGAACCGAGTCTCGCGCCAGTCGTATTTGCGCTCGCGGAGGCGGCGCGCGCCGAGCTGCAAGGCATCGCTTTCGCTGGTGTCGGTCCTTTCGTGCTTGAAACCGGTGTCAAAGCTGAGCCACTCAGTGCGTGGATCGCCTTCCGGCTGGCGATAGTTGATCGCGATTTCCGAGACGACGTCTGACATGAGCAAGCTTGTGCCCCATTGCCGTCCTTTACTGTCCATTCGGCGATTGGTGTAGCCAGCGCGCAGCCGTGCGCCCGTATTGGTCGAGTAGCCGATCCCGGCGCTGTACAACTTGCGTTTGCCGGGTGTGAGTTTGACAACAACCGGAATGTGGCCGTCCTCACGCCCCTCTGGATCCGGCTTTACATCGATGCGCCCGAAGTAGCCGCTGCCAGCCAGCGCCGAATACAAATCGGCGAGCAAGTTGCCTTCATATGGGTCTCCATGGCGATACGGTAAAAAACGTTGAACCAGCTGCGGTTGTAGAACGTCCTGTTCGAAGGTCGTTTCGCCGAACGCGTAACGATTGCCGGAATCAAGGTACAGAACAACGTCTGCTGCATAGTCTGCAGGCGTAACGGTGACTTCATTCTTTCCCAACCTGGCATCGGCATAACCGCGTTGCGCCAGGGTATCCAGCAGCGAACGTTTCAGCGCTTCGTAACGGTCATGACGCAAAGGTTGCTGCAACTGCAAACCGGCTTCGGAGATAACGCGGGCAAACGCGGGGTCGTTTTCAGCGTCACCGGCCATCTGGATATCCAGAGTGCGGATAGTCACTGGTTCACCGGCAGTGACGGTATAGACTGCTAACCAGCATGGATGCTCGAACGACAAACCGGTCTGGATGTCGGCCGCATAAAACCCGAGGGCCTGCAGTGCCGTTGTAATGTCCCGCTGACCCTGCCGCAACAGCCGGTGAACCCGCCAGGCCGGTGCGTCGCAACTTTCCTCATCCAACCCAAGATGTGCCTGGGCATTGGCGAGCAGTTCGCCCGTGAGACCTTCAATACGGACCTCGGCGAAGGCAGGCACGGGCAGCAGCATAGCTTGCAGCAGCAATGACGGTAGAAGGAGTCTGTTCATAATGAATAAAGATCAATTTACTGGAAAGTGGAGTCAAGCCCTAGCCATCTCATCAGCGGGCTCTGGACGAAATCTGAATGCTTTGGTGGCTTCATCCGTGGGAGCGCCTTCCAGGCGCGATCCAGATTCCATCGGGGCAGGGTTGCCGCTCCTGCAATTGAAAGTGGCACCGTATGGTACAAAGTAAGTAGTATCCAGTGTGACTGCACAGGAGGTTGCTTGGTGTCGTTACGCTCCAGATTTGTTGGCTACTTTAACGAACTGAAACGACGCCGGGTGCTACAGGCCGGTGCCGGCTATGCCATTGTTGCCTGGATACTCCTGCAGGTCGGTGAGGTCACCTTCGAGCCGCTGCATTTTCCCGACTGGGTATTGACCGCCCTGGTCGTGCTGGTAATCGCTGCTTTCCCGATAGTTCTGATACTCGCCTGGTTTTTCGATCTGACCCTGCACGGCATCAGAAAGGATGCAGGCCCGGCTTCTTTGCCGGCGGCCGACCCCACACAGACAGAGACCGGAAACGGCGGCAGCTCTATCGCAGTCCTGGCGTTCGACGATATGAGTCCCCAGAAAGACCAGGAGTATCTGTGCGACGGTATCGCAGAAGAGATACTTAATCGTCTGGCGCAAATTCAGGATTTGCGTGTCGCTTCGCGGACGTCATCGTTTTACTACAAAACACAACCGGCCGATGTCAACGTCATTGGCCGCCAGCTCAACGTTGCCACTGTGCTCGAAGGGAGTGTGCGCAAGGCGGGCAATGACCTGCGTATCACAACCCAGCTGATCAGTGCGGACGATGGTTATCACCTCTGGGCGCATAGCTACGACCGAAAACTGGAACACATCTTCGAGATCCAGGACGAGATTGCCGCACACGTGGCTGATGCACTGCAAGTAACCTTTAGTGCCGATGGCGAAGACTGCTACACCACAAGTGATGTACAGGCATACGACTTTTATCTAAAGGGCATCCATTATTTCCGTCGGTGGGGCCTGCGAAATGTTCTGTACTCTATCGACATGTTTGGCAAGTCGGTGCAGCTTGATCCGCATTACGCGCGCGCCTGGGCGGCACTCGCGGACAGCTACGCGATGACCTGTATGTACTGGCAAGCTACCGAGGAAAATCTCGCCGGCGCAGAGTCAGCCAGTATGAAAGCGCTCGAGCTTTTGCCGGGCCTGGCTGAATCGCACGTGTCCCGGGGCTTAAGTCATGTCGTACATCACAAGGATCGCGAGGCAATCGCGGAATTCGAAACCGCGCTGCGTCTCGACCCGCAGCTGTTCGAGGCGCACTACTTTTACGGTCGGGTGCGCTTTCAGCGAGGTGAATTGCAGCAGGCGGTTGAGTTGTTTGAAAGAGCCGAACAAATCCGACCGGAAGATTTTCAGGCAACGATCTTTCTGCGCCAGGCTTATCGCAGCCTGGGGCGCGAGGCCGATGCACTGGCAGCGGCCGCCCGTGGCGTCAGGCGTGCCGAGCGCCACTTGGAGCTAAACCCGGATGACACGCGCGCGCTCAACCTGGGGTGTGCCGGACTGATCGATACTGGCAACAAAGAAAAGGCGATGCAGTGGGCCGCGCGCTCGCTGTCGATCGACGGCGACAATCCTGACACGCTATATAATGTGGCTTGTAGCTATGCGCTGGGCGGTGAGGCTGACCGGGCGCTGGATTGTCTGGAACGGGCCAGCCTGGGTGGCATGACAATCGCGGAATGGGCAGAAAACGATTCAGACCTCGCTTCAATCCATGACCATCCTCGCTTCCGCGACCTGATGGACCGCCTCAGGGCGCAGGAGTCGACCGACAGCTGACGTTGAACTGTGGGAGCGGCCTTAGCCGCGATGCTAGAATCCGTCTCCGGAACCCAAGGAATATCCATGTCGCTGAGTGTTGTTATCCTGGCAGCAGGCCAGGGCACCCGTATGAATTCCCGCCTGCCCAAGGTGTTACAGCCGTTGGCGGGCCGGCCGCTGCTGGAACACGTGCTCAACACTTGCGCGGAAATAGACGCAGGCGAGATCCACGTCGTGATCGGTCATGGCGCCGAGGCGGTACGCGAGGCGTTTGCGGGCAGGGAGGTGACCTGGGTCGAACAGCCCGAACAACTCGGTACTGGTCACGCCGTGGCCCAGGCGCTGCCCGGTTTTGCCAATGACGATATTGCCCTGGTGCTTTACGGTGACGTGCCGCTGGTTCGTAGCACGACCTTACGGGAACTGGTTGCCGCGGCACGTGCAGATCATATAGCCGTACTAACCGCAAAACTCGACGACCCTACAGGTTACGGTCGTATCGTGCGTGGTGATCGTGGCCGCGTCACCCGCATTGTCGAAGAAAAAGACGCCAGTGAGAGCGAACGCGAAATAGGCGAAGTCAATACGGGGCTCATTGCGTGTCAGGTGCGGTTGTTACGCAAATGGGTTGGTGAATTATCTGCTGACAATGCACAGGGCGAGTATTACCTCACCGACATAATCGGCATGGCCGTACGCGACGGTCTTAAAGTACGTACCACGCAACCGGAATCGAAGAGCGAAATACTGGGAGTCAATGACAGGCTTCAGCTGGCCGAGCTGGAAGCAGTCCTGCGTCGGCGTAACGCCGACGTGTTACTCAATGCTGGTGTGACACTGATCGATCCGGCGCGGGTCGATGTGCGTGGCACACTCGAATGTGGCCACGATGTCACTATCGACGTAAATGTCGTTTTTGAAGGCAATGTAAAACTCGACAACAATGTCTCGATAGGACCGAACTGTTACATTCGCGAGTCGCAGATCGAGCAGGATTGCCGCGTACTGCCCAATACTTTCATCGACAATGCGCATATCGGGCCGCGTTCACAGATAGGGCCGTTTGCCCGGGTACGCCCGGAGACCTATACCGGTAGCGATGTGCGTATCGGTAATTTTGTCGAGGTGAAAAAGAGCGTGATCGGCAAGGCCAGTAAGGTGAGTCATCTGACCTACCTTGGCGATACCACCATCGGAAAAAACACCAATATCGGCGCCGGAACCATTACCTGTAATTACGATGGCGTAAACAAATACCGTACCAAGATCGGTGACGATGCCTTTATCGGATCGGGCACCAACCTGGTCGCGCCGGTCGAAGTCGGCGATGGGGCCAACATAGGCGCCGGTTCGACGATTACCAAAGATGCCCCGGCCGGCAAGCTGACCGTCTCACGCGGTCGCCAGACCACCGTCGAGGGATGGAAAAGGCCCGAAAAGAAGGCAAAATGAGAACTGTGGCATCGCTCCTGGCAGCCGCTGTCGTCAGGATTACCGGCAGACTGAGAGACCTTTAACTATGTGTGGAATCGTAGGCGCCGTCGCCGAAAGAAATGTCATTCCGGTGTTGATGGAAGGCCTGCGCCGGCTGGAATATCGTGGCTACGACTCGGCTGGTCTGGCGGTGACCAACGGCAGCGACACGCTGACCCGCGTGCGCACTGTCGGCAAAGTGCAAAAACTTCAGGACGCACTGGACGCCAACCCGATCCTGGCCCATCGTGGTATCGCGCATACCCGCTGGGCCACACACGGCGAACCCAACGAGATCAACGCCCATCCGCATTTTTCCGAAGACCAGCTGGCCGTGGTGCATAACGGCATCATCGAGAATCACGAAGCGCTGCGCGATGAACTGACCGGTCTCGGTTATACCTTTCATACCGACACCGACACGGAAGTTATCGCACACCGGATCAGCTATCACCTGCGTTCTTGTGACAGCTTTACCGAAGCGGTGATCAAAACGGTTGATGAACTGGAGGGTGCCTACGCACTCGCCGTGATCAGCAAAGTCGATCCGGAATGTATCGTGGTAGCCCGTGCCGGTTGCCCGGTGGTGCTCGGCGTTGGCCTCGGCGAAAACTTTGTTGCCTCAGATGTTTCGGCCCTGCTACCGGTTACGCGGCAATTTATGTTTCTCGAAGAAGGCGACGTGGCCGAAATACGCCGTGAGCAATTCAGGATCTACGATGCCGGGCGCAATCTGGTCGAGCGCCAGGTCGTCGAAAGCGAAATCAGTGCCGATGCAGTGGAGCGGGGCGAATACCGTCACTACATGCTCAAGGAAATCCACGAACAGCCGCGCGCGGTGGCCGAAACCCTGGAAGAGCGCATCGCCAACGGCAAGGTGCTTGATGCCGCCTTTGGACCCAAGGCACCGGCGTTGTTCGACCAGGTAAACGCGGTGCACATCGTTGCCTGTGGCACCAGCTACCACGCCGGCATGGTGGCGCGTTACAACATAGAGCGTTTGGCACAAATACCGTGCCGGGTCGAGATCGCCAGTGAATTTCGTTACCGCAAACCAGTAGTTCGAGGCGGCACGCTCTTTGTCACTGTTTCGCAGTCCGGGGAGACGGCCGACACGCTGGCGGCGTTACGCATGGCCAAGGAACTCGGTTTTATTGCCAGCATGGTTATCTGCAACGTGCCGGAAAGCTCACTGGTGCGTGAATCCGACCTGGTCCTGATGACCCGCGCCGGTCCGGAAATCGGTGTGGCCTCAACCAAGGCCTTTACCACGCAGCTTGCAGCGCTGCGGCTGTTGACCCTGGCGCTGGCACGACGCAACGGACTGGACGAAGAGAGCGAACGCAAGCTGACCAGGTTATTGCAGCATGTTCCGGCCTTACTCGAATCGGCGTTGCATCTCGACGATGAAATGAAAGTGCTGGCCGAGCGTTTCGCCGACAAGCATCACGCGCTATTTCTCGGTCGTGGCACCCAGTATCCGATCGCGATGGAAGGTGCGCTCAAGCTCAAGGAAATTTCCTACATCCACGCCGAGGCTTATGCTGCCGGCGAACTCAAGCACGGGCCGTTGGCACTGGTCGACGAAGACATGCCAGTCATTGCCGTTGCACCCGACAATGCTTTGCTTGAAAAACTGAAATCAAACCTGATGGAAGTACGTGCCCGCGGCGGCCAGCTGATCGTTTTCACCGATCCCAACACCGGGTTCACCGAAGACGAACAGACCACAGTCATCACGCTACCCGAAGCGGTGTCCGATTCGCAGGCGCCGATTGTTTACACTGTGTTACTGCAACTGCTTTCCTATCACGTGGCCGTCCTCAAAGGTACCGACATCGACCAACCCCGAAACCTGGCCAAGTCCGTCACCGTCGAATAGGGGCCAAGTCTGCCCATTTCCTGGTCCTTGATAATAAAGTTTTGAATGCGGATGCGGCAGTGCTTTGCACGGGACTTCTGCGAAAGTTGATCATCAGAAATTGCCGTGTCCGAATCAAATTGGTCAATTGGTGATCACCTGGAGGCCTTGATCCGGCCCAACTCGAGCTCGAGCTAAAGTTTTGAATGGCGCG
>JAOTXR010000366.1 GCA_029862285.1 Gammaproteobacteria bacterium | reverse complement strand
GATCGCTGAGCACGGCGAAAACAAAACCGAGGAGATTGTGCGCGGTTGGGTAGCCAATCTTGCGGCGCCGGTTTTTTCCAGCGATACAAAACTGCTCGAGGCCATTGTGGCCGGCCAATGCGATGTTGGTATCGTCAACACATATTATTTCGGGCGCATGCAGAAAACCGACCCGAAGATACCGCTTGCGTTGTTTTGGCCGGATCAACAGGGCAGCGGTGTGCACGTCAATGTATCCGGCGCCGGAATCGTCCGCCACACGGACAACCGTGATGCGGCGCTGGCTCTACTGGAATGGTTAAGTTCCGCGGCTGCACAACAGGAGTTTGCTGCAATCAATCTCGAATATCCGGCTAATCAATCGGTGGCGATCGATCCGCTGGTTGTCGCCTGGGGGGATTTCGATCAGAACCTGATCAACGTCAGCCGTGCCGGTGAGCTGCAGTCTGCAGCCGTACGGCTAATGGATCGTGCCGGCTATCGTTAATCTTTAGCATGAGTGCTGTGACCGGTAGTCTGCCTACGCCCGTTTCCGGCAGGCCGGGCAGGCGTTATTGGAGCGTCGCTGCGTTTCTTATCGCGCTGCCGACCCTGGCGTCATTGGTGATCATCGTTTTGTCACTGCTGCATCCGGACAGCGAAATTCTCGGGCATCTCTTTCGCTACGTACTGCCACGGGTAACGGCCAATACGATTATTTTGGTTGCCGGCGTATCGATACTCGCAGGCGTAATCGGCATCGGCCTGGGCTGGTTGACGGCCATGTACGATTTCCCCGGACGGCGCATTTTTTCCTGGGCTTTGCTTCTGCCGATGGCGATGCCCGGCTATGTTATGGCCTTTGTCGCGATCGGTCTGCTGGAATATTCCGGCCCGGTACAGACTCTTGTTCGCGAATGGACTGGCGCTGAGCCGTGGTTTCCACCAATAAGGTCGACCGGTGGAATTATAGTGGTGATGTCGCTGGCACTTTATCCTTATGTATACCTGCTGTCCCGCAATGCCTTTCTTACGCAAGGTCGGCAAGCGCTGGAAGTTGGACAGTCATTGGGGCTGAATCGGCGTCAGGGGTTTTTTCGCGTCGCCCTGCCGATGGCGCGACCCTGGATTGCTGGTGGCCTGATGTTGGTGGTTATGGAGACGCTGGCAGACTTCGGTACCGTGTCAGTATTCAACTACGATACGTTTACTACCGCTATCTATTCGTCGTGGTTCGGGCTGTACTCGGTATCCTCGGCGTTGCAGCTCGCATTTTTTCTCCTGGTGTTGGTATTTGTCGCAGTCGTCCTGGAACACAGGTTGCGCGGCCGTGCTGCTTACACTGCGGGTCTTGCGCCTGGCACGGCAGCCATACCACTTGCCGGCATCGCTCGGTGGATCGCGTTCCTTGCAGCCTTCACAGTGCTATTTGCGGGATTTCTACTGCCGTGCCTGCAACTGCTGGTCTGGATCGCCGCCACTGCAAGCTTTGACCAACGCTACCTGGCGATTGCATTGCGCACTGTGCTGCTTTCTGCCAGTGCCGCAGTGTTGATCGGTGTAGTCGCTGTCATTCTGGTGTACTCGTTGCGAAATGCAGGCAATGCTGCGCGATTTGCCGGCCGTATTGCCACGCTGGGCTATGCCTTGCCAGGTACCGTGTTGGCAGTAGGCATTTACACCCAGCTCGCCGGCGCCAATCATTTTTTGAACGAGATAATCGCCACGTTGACCGGAGTCTCGCCTCGCTTGTTTCTTCAGGGTACTGTGCTGGCCATGCTGCTGGCCTATTTGATTCGTTTTCTTGCAGTGGCTTTTCAATCAGTCGATGCGGCCATGCAGAGAATTACGCGACGAATTGATGAATCCGCCCGCAGTCTGGGGGTTGGTGGTTGGCAGTTACTGAGGCAGGTGCACGTGCCGTTGTTGCGCGGCGGCTTACTCACGGCGCTGATACTGGTATTTGTCGATGTCATGAAGGAAATGCCCATCACATTGATGACGCGACCGTTCGGCTGGGACACGCTGGCGGTACGCGTGTACGAGATGACCGCTGAGGGCATGTGGCAGCAAGCAGCCTTGCCGGCGCTGTCGATCGTGCTGGCAGGCGTGGTGCCGGTAATTCTCATTGTCCGGGCATCCGCTCATGCGCCTGCAACTCGCTAACCTGCAGCAGCACTATGCTGTCAGGCCCGTATTGTGCGGGTTGAGCCTGGTGCTCGAAGCCGGCGAAATCGGGTGTCTGTTGGGACCCAGCGGCTGCGGCAAGACAACTGCGCTGCGTTGCATCGCAGGTTTCGAATCACTGGACGACGGTGAAATTCGTGTGGGCAATGTCACGCTCAGTCGTGCCGGATTTACAGAAGCGCCCGAGCGGCGCCAGATTGGCATGGTGTTTCAGGAAGCTGCGTTGCTGCCACATCTTGATGTTGGGGCAAATGTGGCTTTCGGGTTGCAACGACTGCCGCGGCCGGAACGTCGCAAACGTGCCGATGAATATCTCGCGCTGGTTGGTCTGGCGGGTTTTGGCGCGCGCTATCCACATGAACTTTCCGGTGGACAGCAGCAACGAGTCGCTTTGGCGCGTGCGCTGGCGCCTCAACCCGGGCTGATCTTGCTCGACGAACCATTTGCCAACCTGGATGTGGCGATGAGAGAGCGCCTGGGGCGTGATGTACGCGGGGTTCTTAGAAAAACCGGTGTGACTGCATTGTTGGTGACCCATGATCAAAATGAAGCATTCATGTTGGCCGACAAAATCGGGGTCATGCGTAACGGCGCGATTGCGCAATGGGATACGCCGCACGCTATCTATCATCACCCGGTCGATC
>JAOTXR010000035.1 GCA_029862285.1 Gammaproteobacteria bacterium | reverse complement strand
AGCTAGCCCGGCAGTCCGCTTGAAAGTGTGGATAATGGGCGGTTCAGCCCGCACCAGAGCCTAAGACAAATGAGCAGCCCCGCAAACAAAACCGGCGTGACCGAAATAGCCGATGTCCAGGGTAGCCCGGACACCCGCCAAATACCGATCAACAAGGTCGGTATCAAGGATATTCATCACCCGGTCCGGGTACTCGACCGCTCGGGCGGCGACCAGCACACGATCGCCAACTTCAACATGTATGTGAACCTGCCCCACAATTTCAAGGGCACTCACATGTCGCGCTTCGTCGAGATTCTCAACAAACACGAAAAAGAAATCTCTGTTCGTTCCTTTGCCGATATGCTTGCGGAAATGACTTCTCACTTGCAGGCCGATCACGGTCATATCGAAATGCGTTTCCCCTATTTCGTCAACAAGAAAGCGCCGATCAGTGGCGTAGAAAGCCTGCTCGACTACGAGGCGACGTTGATCGGCGATCGCGAGAAGGGCAATACCCGCATGTCAATCCAGGTTGTGGTTCCGGTAACCAGCCTGTGTCCATGCTCTAAGGGTATTTCAGACTATGGCGCTCACAACCAGCGCTCGCATGTCACCATCACCGTGCGCACGAGAGGTTTCGTCTGGATCGAAGAGATTATTGATGTTGCTGAAAAAGAAGCATCCTGCGAACTGTTCGGCATCCTGAAAAGACCGGACGAAAAATATGTAACCGAAAGAGCCTACGATAATCCCAAGTTTGTCGAAGATATCGTGCGCGACATCGCACAGCGGCTCAATGAAGACGACCGCATCGCAGCATATGTAGTGGAATCAGAGAACTTCGAATCGATACACAATCATTCCGCTTATGCCCTCATCGAGCATGACAAGGAAGCGAAACAAGCGGATCAGGGAGTCGCCTGAACTGCAGCCGGGGTGTGCGTTGCCTTGTGCACCTGATCGGCACGCTGCAACCGGCGGATCAGTGAACGCAGGAACATCTTCGTAAAACGCAGCTGACAGGCCGCCGAGACCTGTTCGAGCAATGTCGAACTCACACGCAGTAGTGTTACCGATTTGGCCGCCTTGATCGTTGCGGTGCGTCGGGCATCCTGCACGTAACTGGTTTCGCCAAAACAGTCGCCCATTTGCAGTCCACCGACTGCGCTGTTATTGCGATGCACCTCGACACTGCCGTCGACAATAATATAGAAGCGATCATCCATCTCACCCTCGCGGACGATCTCCTGCCCCGGGGCATAGGTATGCCAGTCACTGGCACGCAAGACCTCCCAGATTTCACCGTGGGAGAAATCGTGGAAGAAGCTCAATTTACGCAGCTGATCGAAGCGTTGCTGCTGGTCGATCTGATCTTCCTGTTGTTGCAGCTGCTGGAATACCCGGGTCAGATCGGCCGCAAAATCCAGACCGTTCTTGTAGCGCTGCTCGGGCTCCTTCTGCATCGCCTTTGCCACGACCTCTTCCAGGATCTCCGAAAGACCGGGCCGGTGCATATGCAACGGTGCCGGCGTTGCATAGACAATCTGGTGTAGCAGCTTGGATAAGGTCGGCGCACGCAAGGGCCGGTAGCCGGTCAGTAATTCGTACATTACCGTCCCCAGCGAGTAGATGTCGCTGCGGTGGGTAATATCGCCGCCCTGCACCTGCTCGGGCGACATGTAGCTTGGCGAACCGGCGATGCCGTTGATCTGAGACGTTTCCGAGTCGTTTCGCAACGCGATTCCAAAATCGATGATCCGCACGTCGCTGGCGGTGGTCAGCATAACGTTGCTGGGTTTGATATCGCGATGAACTACGCCACGGCCGTGCGAATAATGCAGCGCCTTGGCGCACTTGAAAACAATCTCCACGACATCGGCAATACGCAACAGGTTATCGGGGTTGCAGTACGCCGCAAGCGTGCGGGCACCATGCACATGCTCCATGACGACGTAGTAGCGATCGTTTTCTTCACCGGCGTCATAGATAGGAAGGATATTGGGATGCTGCAGCATGCCAACCATGTTGGCTTCGTTGAAGAACATCTTGCGCACGACATTATGATCTTCCTCGCGCTGGGCTTCCATGTGATAGACCTTGATCGCGACATCCCGGCCGTAAAAGGGATCGTGCGACAGATAAACTGTGCCGGTACTTCCCTTTCCGACTTCCTTGATTATGTCGTATTTGCCGATCTTGCCGATCATTCTCGAACCTGGCCCTTTTTCAGGCATTAATAGCGGCGCCAAAACACTATAAATAAGGCACTGCCGGGAGGCCGCCAAGCAGCCATAACGATTGGACAAGGATATGCTTCGCATCCGCGGATGACTGTGATCCAATTCGCGTATTGGCCGCAGAAACGAAACTTGCCACGGTTCGTGGCACAGGCCGCTATACGGAAAAGTGATCGTAGCCGGAGAGGTTTTCCAGATCGTAGCCGGGCAAAGTGACGCCTTCGCCAGTACCGACCCGGCCGACTCGAGATACGGCGCAATCCCAGTTTGTGGCAAGCGCGGCCAATGCCTGTTCTTTCCCGGTTGGCACGGTGAACAGCAATTCGTAGTCGTCACCACCGCATAACGCCGGCAGCAACTCACCGCTGACGGTGTCATTTAGCGCAGCAGCGTCTAACGTGATTTGCACTGCCGATTCCTCGGCAATATGCCGCGCGTCAGTGAGCAATCCGTCCGAGAGATCGATCATCGACGAGGCAATCCCGCGCAACGCTCTGCCCTCGGTAATTCGCGGCACCGGGCGGCGGAAATAGCGTTCCATCTGTGGGCATTCACTGTGCTTCATGACGCTTTGCAGACCCAGCGCCGCCGCACCCGGCGAGCCTGTCACATATACAATTTCCCCTGGTTGTGCCCCGTCGCGTGTAATCGCGGCATCTTCCGGTACAGACCCAAGCAGCGTAACAGTTGCGGCCAATGGTCCACTTACCAGGTCACCGCCGATCAGAACAACAGCGTGTGCGTCGGCCAGTTCAAAAAAGCTGTCGCAGAACGACTCGAGCCATAACTCGTCGAGCGATGGCATGGACAATGACAAGAGAGCCCACGCCGGCTGCGCACCCATCGCTGCAAAATCACTCAGGTTAACGGCGAGCACCCGGTAACCGATATCGTTGGCGGGAAACCCTCGCGGAAAATGCACACCTTCGACAATTGTGTCTATTGCACTGATCAGCTCGACGCCGGCCGGCAGTTTTACGGCGGCGGCATCGTCGCCAATACCGATTATGACGCCGCCGTTATTACGCTGTCTGTCGAAATAGCGCCGAATTATCTCAGTCTCGCGATGCATCACCCTGCCGGACCGCCGTTTCCTGTGGCCGCAATTCCAATGCTGCACGGTCGAGAATTGCATTGACATAAAGATGGCCATCGGTAGCACCGAATTTCTTGGTCAGGCTCACCGCCTCGCTGATCACCACCCGGTACGGCACATCGATCCGGGCGCTGAACTCCGCCATGGCGCCGTAAAGGACGGCGCGCTCCACCGGATCAATCTGTGCGATTGGCCGGTCCGCCAGACGTGTAATAATTTCGTCGAAGCGCTCACGATTCTGGTCTGCTTCTTTGATCAACGCAGAGAAAAACTCGACGTCGACACCTTCGAGCATTTTGTCACTATCGAATTGCGCCTGGATATCGCGCAATGGTTGCTCGTTGAGGAACATCTGGTACAAGGCCTGCATCAGGAGGCGACGGGCCCGGTTTCTACCCGCCCGGTTCTGCCTGGAGCCCCGGGGCATCTAGGTATCCAGCCGGCGCAAAACCTGCGCCATCTCTACCGCAGCAATGGCGGCTTCGGAACCCTTATTCTCAGAGTTGTCACCACAGCGCGCCTGCGCCTGCGCCACGGTGTCACAGGTCAGCACACCAAAAGCCACCGGCAAACTGTGCTCCAGCGAAACCCGGGACAGACTGCTGGCACACTCGGCGCAAATGTAGTCAAAATGTGGCGTGTCGCCGCGGATTACCGCACCCAATGCAATGATCGCATCGGTGCGACCGGTTTTTGCTATCTCCTGCGCTGCCAGTGGCAGCTCCCAGGCACCGGGGACTCGCGTGATATTAATGTCCGGTCGCTCAGCACCCATGCGCGATAGCGTCTCGAGCGCACCGTTTACGAGTTTGTCGACGACAACGTCATTAAACCGAGACGCGACGATGGCAATACGCAGGTCGCGTGCGTCAGCTACCCCGCTGGATTCGCGAAATCCGGCCATCAACTATCGCCATCCAGGTACTCGATCACTTCCAGACCGAAACCTGACAACGCGTGCATGATTTTTGGCGCGCTGAGCACCCGCATCTTACGAACACCCAGGTCCCGGAGGATTTGTGCGCCGATTCCATAGGTACGCAGTTCCGAGGAGTCATCGCCGGACTCGGGGCTGTCTGCACCGCGCTCCACGGCATTTACCAATCTGCCCGGATCCTCGCCTGGCCGCAAAATGACAACGACACCACCGTCCCGCTCCGCCACGGTTTTCATTGCGCTACGCAGCGGCCAGCCCAGCGATGGCCATTTCACACCGGCAACATCGCCCAATGTGTCCTGCAAGTGCACGCGCACCAAGGTGGGGCTGTCGCCATCAATTTCGCCACGCACCAGCGCCAGATGCACACTACGATTAACGTGATCGTCGTAACAATACAGCTGAAAATCGCCAAACTCGGTTGGCACGACGCGCTCGGCAATACGCTCGACCGATTGTTCCTTATTCAGTCGATAACGAATTAGATCGGCAATCGTACCAATACGCAGACTGTGCGTGCGGGCGAAGTTCTCCAGGTCGGCGCGCCGCGCCATGCTGCCATCTTCGTTCAATATCTCGACGATTGCGGCAGCCGGTTCTTTACCTGCCAGGCGAACCAGGTCGCAACCGGCCTCGGTGTGCCCTGCCCTGGTCAATACGCCGCCAGGCTGAGCCATTAACGGAAAAACATGACCGGGTTGTTTCAAGTCTTCCGGACTCGCGTCTTTCGCAACCGCGACCCGGATCGTATGGGCCCGATCGTGTGCCGAAATACCCGTGGTGACTCCTTCTGCCGCTTCGATCGAAACAGTAAAGTTAGTTCGCTGATCCCGGTCGGTTTCGCTAACCATCAACGGCAAACGCAATTGCTCGCAACGCTCGCGGCTGATGGTCATGCAAATGAGCCCACGACCGAAACGCGCCATGAAATTGATGTCTTCCGGTCGGACACAGTCAGCGGCCATGATCAGGTCGCCTTCGTTTTCACGATTCTCATCGTCCATGATGATGACCATGCGGCCGTCACGCAGATCTGTGAGAATCTCATCGATGCTGTCAAAGCTGTCTTTACGAATCGGCCGCACATTGGTCATCTCGGTCTACTCCGTAGCTGCGCCGTTGCCGGCACTCAAAATACGCGCCACATAGCGGGCAACAATATCCACCTCAAGATTAACCGGCGTACCTGGCTGATAAGTCCCGGCTACCGTCGCCTCGAGCGTGTGAGGAATAATGTTAACGCCGAAACGATCGGGCTCCACCTCGTTAACTGTCAAGCTGATGCCATCCACGCAGATACTGCCTTTTTCGGCCACCAGTGGCGCAAGTTCCTGCGGCAGGGACACCCAGATGCGCACCGATTGCGAATCTGCCTGACGATCCAGAATCTCGGCCACGGCATCAACGTGACCGCTGACCAGGTGGCCACCCAGCGCATCGCCAAGACTGAGTGCCCGCTCCAGGTTGACTGTTGCACCGATGTCGAGCCCGCCGAGCGTCGTTCTCGACAGCGTCTCGCCAGAGACGTCGACGGCGAATTTATTGCCATTATTTTGAATTACAGTCAGACACACGCCGTTAACCGCGATGCTGTCACCCACGACGCTGCCGTACAACCAGTCCGACGATACAGCGAATGCCAGCGCTTCATCGCCGTTATGCCGCTCGCGGCTGGCCAGGGCCCCGATTTGCGTGACGATCCCGGTAAACATGGGCTACACGCTACCCGGAACAAAGCGCATGCGCCAATCGGGACCAATGCGGCGGGTTGCAACCAGTTTGAAACCGGGGTTCCCGGTCAACGTCGGCAGATCGAACATCGGCATGGCATCCGGCCCGAGCAAGCGCGGCGCCTGGTAAATTACCAGTTCATCCAGTAGACCCGCGCACAGCAAGGCGCCGTTTAGCTTCGGACCCGCCTCGACCATCACTTCATTAATTTCCAGCGCGGCAAGTTGTGCCATCAACTCGGCGAGGGATACACCGTTGTCGGCTCTCGTGACCGGCACTATGCGGGCTCCGGCATCAGTCAACGCCTGCCGGCGTTCTACCGGCGCGTCTTCGCCGGTAATAATTACCGTCGTGGCCTCGTCGCCTAGAATTCTTGCGTCAACCGGCGTCCTTAACCCTGAATCGACGATTACTCGCATTGGCGGTTGCCAGCTATCGTCCTGCTCAAGTCTGACTGTCATTCGCGGGTCGTCAGCGATGACGGTGCCGACACCGGTCAGGATTGCTGCCACCCGCGCCCGCATCTGCTGTACATCGTCGCGGGACTCCTGCGAAGTTATCCAAACCTGTTTGCCGTGGGGAAGCGCAACCCGGCCATCCAGACTCGCTGCAATCTTGCTGCAAACAAAGGGTCGCCCATGACGCATGCGTTTTACAAAACCGCGGTTGAGTTGTTCGGCCTCATCGGCCAACAAGCCTGCCGCAACTTCGATTCCGGCCGCGCGCAATGCATCCAGACCACCACCGCCGACCCGCGGGTTGGGATCTGTCATGCCAACCACGACACGACTCACACCGGCAGCAATTAGCGCTTCGGTGCACGGTCCGGTACGCCCGGTGTGACAACAGGGCTCCAGGGTGACGTAGGCGGTCGCGCCGCGCGCCAGCTCACCGGCGGCACGCAAGGCGAGTATCTCCGCATGTTCGGCACCGGCACGCTGGTGCAGCGCTTCTCCGACTATTCGAACACCATCGGCGTCGCGGGATTCGATTACACAGCCGACGCGAGGATTTGGATCACAGCTGTTGCGGCTTCTTGCCGCGAGATACAGCGCACGCGCCATGCGCGCATGTTCTTGCGCCGAGTGTTGAGAAACTGGCCGGGTCATTTGCGGCGGCGCTTTTTTTTTGGCTTCGGTGTGACCGGCAATAACGACATCTGGCGCCTGGCCCGGCCCTTTGGCCGGGTACGCTGCATGCGATCGATCTCTTCGCGAAACGCTTCCACATCCTGAAAACTGCGATAGACGGACGCGAAACGCACATAAGCAACCTGGTCGAGTTCGTGGAGTTCTTCCATTACCAGATCGCCGACTGTACGCGCCGGCACTTCCCGCTCACCGGTGGTACGCAAGGCGTGTTTGATGCGGATAACTGCCTGTTCGATGTCCTCCGCGGAAACCGGCCGACGCTCCAGGGCCTTCTGCATACCGCCACGCAGCTTGTTCTCATCGAAGGGTTGACGCTCGCCGTCGTTCTTGACCACGAGCGGCAGGACCAACTCGGGTGTTTCGAATGTCGTGAAACGTTCGGCACACGCCAGGCACTCGCGACGCCGCCGCACCTGGCCGCCTTCGCCGGCGAGCCGAGAATCGATCACTTTAGTTTCAGAACCAGCGCAGAACGGACAATGCATGATCGTCTACCACTAAGCCTGCGCCGCGGTTATCAGTGCCCGCCTGCGTGCCGCAAAGGAACGGCCTGGTTGGCGTCCGGTGCATAAACAGGGAAACGTTCGCAAACTGTCAGCACCTGGCGCTTCACCCGGGCGACGACCGACTCATCGCCGAGATCATCGATAACATCGGCCATCCAGTTGGCGAGTTCCACAGTCTCTTCCAGGCCAAAACCACGCGTCGTGATGGCAGGTGTGCCAAGACGCAGACCGCTGGTAACAAACGGCGAGCGTGGGTCGTTGGGTACGGTGTTTTTGTTTACCGTGATATTTGCACGCCCGAGTGCCGCGTCGGCATCCTTGCCGGTAATGTCCTTGTCGATCAAATCGACAAGGAACAAGTGATTATCGGTACCACCGCAGACGATGTTGTAACCACGGTCGCCCAGCGCAGTGGCCATGGCACGGGCATTGGCGATTACCTGCCGCTGGTAGGTTTTGAACTCCGGTTGCAAGGCCTCGAGAAAGGCAACCGCCTTGGCGGCAATGACGTGCATTAAAGGTCCGCCCTGGGTACCGGGAAACACCAGCGAGTTGAATTTCTTGTTCAGGGCCTCGTCATCGCGGGCGAGAATCAGACCGCCACGCGGACCACGCAGTGTTTTGTGTGTCGTCGTGGTGCACACATCGGCGATGGACACCGGACTGGGATACTCACCCACAGCGATCAACCCGGCGACATGGGCCATGTCGACCATTAAATATGCGTTAACCGAATCGGCGATGTCACGCATGCGCTGCCAGTCGACGATGCGGGAATAAGCAGAAAACCCACCGACAATCATTTTTGGCCGGTGTTCCTGTGCCAGCTCCGCCATCTTGTCGTAATCGATCTCGCCGGTTTCGGTATTGATACCGTATTGCACGGCGTTAAACAGCTTGCCGGAGAAATTAACTTTGGCCCCGTGAGTAAGGTGGCCGCCGTGATCCAGTGCCATGCCCAATATGGTGTCGCCGGGCTGCAACAACGCCAGGTAAACCGCCGCATTGGCCTGCGAACCGGAATGCGGCTGGACGTTGGCGTAGCCGGCATCGAAAAGCTTCTTCGCGCGTTCGATGGCCAATTGCTCGGCGACATCCACATTCTCGCAGCCGCCATAGTAACGCTTGGCCGGATAGCCCTCGGCGTATTTGTTGGTCATCACCGAGCCCTGCGCTTCGAGCACGCGCGGACTGGCATAGTTTTCCGACGCAATCAGTTCGATGTGCTCCTCCTGACGGGTGCGCTCGTGTTCCAGTGCAGCCGCCAGCTCGTCGTCGAAACCGGCAATCGTCATATCAGCAGTAAACATGTCCACCCCGGGGGGATCAGGCTAAACCACGATATTACAGCAGCACGCCACACCCCGGCAGCTTTTTCCGGCATAATCTCGCCGCCCTGACGAGGAGATTCGATGGCCCAGTTCGTTTACACCATGAACCGCGTTGGCAAGGTCGTGCCACCGGGTCGTCATATCCTGGCCGACATCAGTCTGAGTTTCTTCCCCGGTGCGAAGATTGGCGTACTGGGCCTGAACGGCTCCGGCAAATCGACGTTATTGCGGATCATGGCCGGGGTCGACACCGATATCGAAGGCGAAGCCCGGCCGCAGCCGGGTTTGCGGGTGGGTTATCTGCCGCAGGAACCGCAACTGGATGATTCCCGTGATGTGCGTGGCAATGTCGAAGACGGCGTCGCAGAAATTCGTGCCCTGCTGACTGGATTTGACGAACTCAGCATGAAGCTCGCCGAGCCCATGGACGACGACGCCTTGAACAAGCTGCTCGAAGAACAGGGCCGCCTGCAGGACGCCATTGAAGCCTGCGGTGGCTGGGAACTGGATCGCAAACTCGAGATCGCCGCCGATGCGTTGCGTCTGCCGCCGTGGGACGCCGACGTAACCACATTATCCGGTGGCGAACGGCGCCGGGTTGCGTTGTGCAGACTGTTGTTATCCGAACCTGACATGTTGCTGCTCGACGAACCGACCAACCACCTGGACGCAGAATCAGTCGCCTGGCTGGAGCGTTTTCTGGATGAATACGCGGGCACCGTGGTAGCAGTCACCCACGATCGGTATTTTCTGGATAACGTTGCCGGCTGGATTCTCGAACTCGACCGCGGCCGCGGTATCCCCTGGGAAGGCAACTATTCGTCCTGGCTGGAGCAAAAAGAGGCCCGCCTGGCGACTGAACAAAAACAGGAAAAAGCCCGGCACAGGGCCATGCAATCCGAACTGGAATGGGTACGTTCCAATCCCAAGGGCCGGCATGCCAAATCGCGGGCGCGACTGAGCCGTTTTGATGAACTCAATTCAAAATCTTTTCAGCAACGCAATGAAACCCAGGAAATTTATATTCCACCGGGACCGCGGCTGGGTGATCTGGTGGTCGAAACTGAAGATTTATGCAAAGGCTTTGGCGACCAGATACTAATCGATGGCCTGACCTTTAGCCTGCCACCCGGTGGCATTGTCGGAATCATCGGCCCAAACGGTGCCGGCAAGACGACTCTGTTTCGTATGATCACCGGCGCGGAAAAACCAGACGCAGGATCTTTGCGTCTCGGTGATACCGTGCAGTTGGCTTACGTCGACCAGAGCCGCGACTCGCTCGACGACAAAAAGACGGTCTGGGAAGAAATATCCGATGGCCTGGACATTATCCAGGTCGGCAATTACGAAACACCATCGCGTGCCTATGTCGGGCGATTCAATTTCCGTGGTGGCAACCAGCAACAACACATTGGCGAGTTATCCGGCGGCGAACGCAACCGCGTACATCTGGCCAAACTGTTGCGTTCCGGCGGCAATGTGCTGCTGCTCGACGAACCCACCAACGATCTTGATGTGGAAACCCTGCGTGCACTGGAAGAAGCCCTGTTGGCCTTCCCCGGCTGTGCCGTGGTGATCTCACATGATCGTTGGTTCCTCGACCGTATCGCCACGCACATCCTGGCCTTTGAAGGCGACAGCAAGGTCACCTGGTTCGAGGGCAACTACGCCGATTACGAACACGACCGCCACAAGCGTCTCGGTGA
>JAOTXR010000365.1 GCA_029862285.1 Gammaproteobacteria bacterium | reverse complement strand
TACTAACCAAAACGGAGATCAGATGATGAAATTCTCGATAAGAGAAACCTCGCGTGGAGTAATTCACGCTGTAATCGTGATGGGGCTAAGCGCCCTGCTCGTATCCGGTGCGGCCTGGTCCGCGCCCAACCAGGGTACCGGTGATGTTGCGGGTGACGCAGCTGCACTGGTCGACTCGAACGTGTTTAACCTGCTGAGCACCGGTTCGGCGTTGACACTGGTAAAACGGGCTTTCCTCGCGGACGGCACGCCGATCACTACGGGCTCGACGCTGCCCACGGGTACGCTGGTCAAGTTCATGATCTATGTGAACAACACCAGCTCCATTCAGGTCAATGACGTGAGTATGCAGGACGTCCTGGATCCGCTGTTCCTGTATCAGGGTGGCACGATCAAGGTGGATAACTCCGTGGCCAATTGCGCCGCGGTCGCCTGTACCCCGGCTGAAGAAGCAGCGGTGTTTGCTGCTGCCGACGCCAGTGGTGCACTGACCGATGGTGTGGATGCAGATGTTGCCAGCTTCGCGGGTGTCACTGTGGATGCCGGTAACCAGAATGCTGCAAACGGTCAGATGAACGCAGCGGCTAACGGCGTGCTCGCGCTCGTCTTCACTGTGCAGATGCAGTAAGGCGACGATGAATCACTGATCTACCGTGCATGTTGCGGGTGCGTCGCCAATGGGCGACGCGCCCTGCAGCGTGTTGTGTAGACACTTAGTTGTTGTCTGCCCGCGGCTTCAGTGTGAAACCGTCTACACGGTGACTACTGGCAACAGTATGAACGTGCGTGTACGCCGTACCGCGCTGCTATTTATGTCAGCCCTGCTGGGCTGGACGATAGCGCTCGGCCCGCCAAACGCCAACGCGGCAACTAACCGCGCATTCGGCGGTATTGTCGGCATTGACAACGGCACCCTCGATGGTGGCGATGGCACCGGCGAAGCAGCGATCACGCTCGATTCAGTCAAACTGGCTCTGGTCAAACAGGCGCGCGACGCGTCTGGCAATGTCCTGGCCGATGGTGCAGACGTTACACCGGGTCAACCGATCTGGTTTGTGCTGTACATTGACAACGTCACCAATTTCCCGGCTGCGGGTATACGCATCAGCGATGTACTCGACGAGTCGGAGTTCACCTACGTTCCCGATAGTATAGAAACCGCCACTGTCGCAAGTGGTGCCGATGACGCCACGATATGGTCCAGCGCCTGGTCGTCATCGACTGATGCTGTCGGTGCCCCCGACGATATTGCTTCGATTACCGACACCGGTGGGCCGCCGGACAAGGACACGCTCACGGTCGGCGAAGTACCCGGGCAAATGAACGATCCCGTAACCATCCCCGCCAATACCCTTTTGGCGGTGCGTTTCCGCGTCACGGTGGATTAGCCATGAAGCGGATAATGCAAACTTTCAGCAGAGATACGCGCCAGCGATGGCGTCAAGTCTCTATATTCGCGTTGGTACTGAGCGCCATGATTGCGCCGGCCCACGCGATAGAAAATACGGCTAGCGGCGACCTCAACAGCGTTGCACTCGATATTACCCAGGCGACTGTCACCCTGACACGGGTCGCCGGTGTCGCGGGTACTGTTTTCGCCGAAGTCACGCCAGGGACGGCACCGACCAGTACGGAAGTCGCTTTCGACTTCGATCTGCTGGCGAGTATTGCCGTGACCAATACCGGTTTTGACGCTTTCGATATTGTCGCGCCTGCCGGTTACACGACTCTCCTGTTCGACGCTCTCTCGGTTGGCGGCGTCGGCTTTACTGCTAACTGTCCTGCGCCGGGAGCCGGCGAATATTGCGCGACAGTCAGCGGTACCACTTTCAACGTCTTGTTGGGTGAAACACTCAACGCGGCATCGACCGAAGTGCACGTCGAATTCCGTGCCCGCACGCCGGCGAGCTCTGGCAGTGCCGACTTTGCTGCAACAATTACCCATACACCGACACCGGCCAGCCAGGTTGCCGCGGCCGGCGATGCGGATGGCGATGCCACCGATGGCAACAGCCTCACAGTATCGGTCGTCGCCCCAGTGGTCGACGGCGCGAATTCCGAAGTGCTGGTCGATCCGCCACTGGTTATCGCCGACGGTGTGGCTACCGGGACGATCACCGTGCGGCTGCGTGATGCGGGCGACTTGCCGCTGGCCGGCAGGACAGTGAGTCTTGTCAGCAGTCGTGGTGCGCCTGACGCTATCACACCGGTTTCCGGCGTTACCGACGCCGACGGCAATTTCACAGCTGCAATCAGTTCCACGATGCCGGGTCCGGCGACGATTATCGCCACGGATGTTGGCAGCGGTTTTGTCTTGCCGTCACAACCCATCGTCACGTTCACCCAAGGCCTGGTGCTCGACCTCGATAAGAGTGTCGACAGAGAAACCGCCCAGGTCGGCGATATCCTGACCTATAGCGTCGCGATCCGGAATCGCACCACAGATGTAGTCCAATCCGTTGAAATCGTAGATTCGCCAGCACCCGTGCTGCGTTATCGTGAAGGCAGTGCGCGACTCGACGGTACGGTGCTGCCCGATCCGGCCAGCGGAGATCCGCTGATCTTCGATATCGGCGATATGCCGGGTCTCATCGACAGCAACGGTAACGGTATGGCCGATCAGGGCGAGACCGGTTACAGCCTGCTGACCTACCAGATGATCGTAGGTGCCGGTGCGCGTCCGACCGACTACAGCAACCAGGTGCACGCCATTGACGTTTGTACCAGTTGCGCTATTTCCGGCGAGTCCGAAACCAGTATTGCAATCACACTAGATGCACTGTTCGACCTCGGCACTATCATTGGCAAGGTCTTTGATGACGTCGACGGCGACGGCCGC
>JAOTXR010000364.1 GCA_029862285.1 Gammaproteobacteria bacterium | reverse complement strand
ATGCAACCCGCCCGAACCACCGGTAGTTTGCACAGTTACCACCCGCTGGTCGGAAATTGCTGCGTGGCGTTCGCCAAGAACAAGATTCTGCATCGCCGCATTGAATGAGACGTTCCCGACAAGGCCTTCATAGGTCTTGGTCTCTTGCAAATCGTGAACACGCTGCTCTGCCGCAGTTACAGCACGCAACACCGGTGTGTTGCCCCGCTCGTCCTGATAGACGCCCGCGGCCAGATCGACTTTCAGAGGCGACGGATCTTCGCGAAATTTTGCCATCATGCCCAGGATAGGGTCATCGGGCAGACGTTTGAGTTTTTCCAACATGGCTTTAACCGGACTCCTGAGTGCCCATTATCTCCCGCATTTTGTCCGCCGTCGCCACCATTGTCAGCACGTCATAGGCTGCCACGATTTCACCGTCCTGGTTAGTCACTTCCGTATCCCAGCGCACTTCACCGTAGCCATGCTCTGCGCGGTAGGTTTTCTGTTTACAGCTTAGCCGCACCTTCAGTCGATCGCCCGGATAGACCGGTTGGGTAAATCTCAAGTTATCCAATCCATAATTTGCCAACACTGGTCCGAACGGTGCATGCACAAAAAGACCGGCTGCAGCGGAAACGATAAAATAGCCATGTGCCACCCGGCCGTCGAAAAACGGATTGCGGGTTGCATCGGCTTCGCTCATATGCGCGTAAAAATGATCGCCACTGAGATCGGCAAATTTCTCTATGTCGGCAATAGTAATTTCGCGCTCCGCGGTATTCAGCGTATCGCCGATTTGCAGTTCCTCGAAAGTCAGCATGAACGGATGTACCGCCGGCTCGTGCTGGTGGCCACCGCGAATCCAGTGATTGGTCACTGCCGTTAATGTCGCCGGCGAGCCCTGCAGCGCAGTGCGTTGCATGTAGTGTTTAACGCCGCGTATGCCACCGAGCTCTTCGCTGCCACCTGCGCGCCCCGGGCCACCATGCACCAGGTGCGGCAAAGGCGAACCATGACCGGTCGACTCCGCAGCGCAATCACGATTGATCAATACCAGGCGGCCATGATACGGCGCCAGTTCCAGCGCCAGTGCGCGCGCTACTTCATCATCATGAGTGTAAATGGAGCCGGCGAGACTACCGGCCCCGCGATGCGCCAGCCTGGCAGCCTGATCGAGATCGTCATAGGGTAACACCGTCGCCACCGGGCCGAACGCCTCGACATCGTGTGGTGCGCTTGCCGTGCCCGGATTCTCACAGTGCAGCAGCACCGGTGCGAAAAAGGCCCCTTTTTCGGGGTCTGCATCGATCACATCAAATTTCTGTGTGTCCCCAAAGACAATCTCGCCTTCGGCCGCCAATTCCCGGACTCGCTCGCGAACCTCTTCACGTTGCGCCAGGCTTGCCAAGGCACCCATATCGATGTCCTTGTTTGCCGGATTACCAACACGGACCTGGCTGAGGCGCTCTGCAAGAACGCTCACCAGTGCAGCACTGCTCTCGCGCGGTGCGATGATACGGCGTATCGCCGTGCACTTCTGGCCCGCCTTGCTGGTAATCTCCCCGATGATCTCATCGACGTACAGATCGAACTCCGGCGTGCCGCTTACTGCATCCGGACCAAGCACGGCACAGTTGAGCGAATCGGTTTCAGCGGCGAAGCGTACCGAATTCGCAATAATATTTGGATGTTGTCGCAACTTGTCGGCAGTTGTTTTGGAGCCGGTAAATGAAACGACATCCTGGCAATCGAGTAGTCCGAGCAGGTCACCGGTACTGCCGCATATCAGTTGCAGCGCACCTTCCGGCAAAATATCCAGCTCGATAATGCGCCGTACCATCAACTCAGTCAGATAAGCGGTGCTGCTGGCCGGCTTGACGATGGCCGGCATGCCCGCGAGTAACGTCGGCGCCAGTTTTTCCAGCATCCCCCAGCAGGGGAAATTGAATGCGTTGATATGCACGGCAACACCACGCATCGGCGTAAAAATATGCTGTCCGACAAAACTGCCTTTGCGTGAAACGATTTCCGCTGGACCGTCAACGAGCACCTGGTCATTCGGCAGTTCACGCCGCCCCTTGCTCGAATAAACGAAAAGCGTCGAAATGCCGCCGTCGATATCGATCCATGAATCCGCCCGAGTTGCACCGGTACTGGTCGACAGCGAATAAAAATCCCTTTTGTGTTCCATCAGGCCTTTGGCGAGTGCCTTGAGCATCGCGGCTCGCTGATGAAAGGTCAGGCGGCGCAAGCCGGCGCCACCTACGTTGCGCGCATAGGCAACCATGCCGGCAAAATCCAGTCCGGCACTGCTGATGCGGGCGACCGGTACACCATTGACGGCACTCAGCAGGGCGTTGCCTTCATCAGCGCCCGGCTGCCATCGCCCTTGTGCAAAAGACTCAAGCTTCATGGTTGGCACACCTTTATATATGTCTACTCAAGTCATACCCGGGCTGCGCTTGCGTGGCGATTGCCGCGCATCATAGCCCGGACCTAAAATGAAACAGTTTTCTTAAGTTGTGTAGAATGTTCAGTATCACATTGCAGGGCGTTGTCCCACAACCGCCCACTGACCCCTACTAAAATGCCACAAACCGCGCAAAAGAAAACCAGTAATTCGGCTACGTTCAGCAATATCGCGGCGGATCTCGTCGAAGATTTCCGCGCGCAACGGCCTATCCGGGCCGGTTCGCTGCTGATCACCGTATTCGGCGATGCCATTGCACCACATGGCGGGACGGTCTGGCTCGGTTCGTTAATCCGGGTGCTCGAGGGATTCGGCATCAATCAGCGCCTCGTGCGGACTTCTGTATTTCGACTCGTCAAGGATGGATGGCTCACTACAGAACAGATCGGGCGACGTAGCTACTACAGCCTCACA
>JAOTXR010000363.1 GCA_029862285.1 Gammaproteobacteria bacterium | reverse complement strand
AGTGGCTGACAGCAACGCTCCCGCTACAAGCACCAAAAGTCGTAGTTTATTCGTCATTTTTTTAATCCCCAACGATAGAGACCACTCACGCCAATCCGAGGCGTCTCTTACCGCTACCGTTAATTATGCAAAACCCGTACCACTTAAGTGAATAGCTTATTTTTCAGCCGCTTACATATTCCCGGTCGTGGACCAGCGGCCCATATTGTAAAATTCTTCGACACATTTGGTGACATCGACCGCCCGGCAGCCGGTCATGTGTAAAACCGGTCTAATACCGGATCCTGGCCGACGCCGGTGAAATCAGCGACCTGGCGCCAGGCTGGCTGCCGGCGCCATCAGATAGCTCTGGAGAAGCGCTGGTCGCCCTGTGATGATTGCAGGTAGCGATCAAACACCATGGCGATGCTGCGCAACAGTAACCGGCCCCTGGGCGTGATGTGAATTGCGGCGGCATCGACGGTGACCAGCCCGTCATCGGCCAGTGGCTGCAATAGTGCCAGCTCTCGTTCGAAATAGTCTCTGAAACCGATAGCAAACTCTCTTTCTACCTGGTCAAAGCTCAGGGCGTCATAGCACATCAGTTTCTGAATGACCCAGGCGCGCAATTTATCATCGTCGTCCAGTACCAGCCCCCGCTTTACCGGAATGTTATCCAACGCAATCTGTTCTTCGTACTCAATCGTTGAAACCGAATTTTGCACATAGCTGCCGCCGATGCTGCCGATCGCGCTAACCCCGAGACCGATTAGTTCGCAATTACCGTGGGTCGAATATCCCTGAAAATTTCTCTGCAACGAGTGATTCTGCTGGGCGATGACCAGTTCGTCATCCGGCAAGGCGAAGTGATCCATACCTATATAGACGTAACCAGCTTCGGTCAGTTTGTCGATGGTATGGTGGAGAATGTCCAGCTTGACCTTCGGCTCCGGTATGTCCTCATCCCGGATCATGCGTTGGCCTTTGAATCGCGCCGGCAGATGCGCGTAATTGTAAATAGCCAATCGATTGGGTCGCATGTCGACGACTTCATCCAGTGTTCGATCAAAACTCGCAACACTCTGGTGTGGCAAGCCGTAAATAAGGTCAAACGAGACCGATCGGAAGCCAAACTCCTGCGCATGCCTCTGTAGTGCCCTGACCTGCTCTGCGCTCTGAATCCGGTTTACCGCTTGCTGCACTTGCGGGTCGAAATCCTGCACGCCAAGACTCAAGCGATTGAATCCCAGCTCTGCCAGCAAAGCGAGCCCGGATCGATCAACCGTGCGCGGATCGACTTCGATGGAAAATTGACGGGTCTCACCCTCGTCAAAACAAAAATTCTGGTGTAGAGCCTGCATGAGAGCGCGAAGCTGTGTCTCATCCAGGTAAGTCGGCGTGCCGCCACCGAAATGCAGCTGCTCGACCGTGCGTCCGGTATCGAAGAGCTCGGCTTGCATTTCAATTTCGCGATGCAGTGCATGCAGATAATTTTGCACTCGCGCCGTATTTCGGGTCACAATTTTGTTGCAGCCGCAGTAATAGCAAAGCGCCTGACAAAACGGGATGTGCACATAAACCGACAACGGCTTCTGCGCTGCATTGCTGAGCTGCGCATGACGACGGTAGTCGTCAAGGCCAAAACCGCCATCGAACTGCAGCGCCGTCGGATATGAGGTGTAACGCGGGCCGCGCCCACGGTATCGGGCGATTAACTCCGCGTCAAAACAAACGACATTTTCCTTATTCATACCGGCCAATACTGTCGCATCGACCGGGAAATGCCTATGAGTAGTAACCGAAGTGGGGTCGAACCGGGACTGGTATTCCCGGTCGACCCCTTGTGGATCACGGGCAGGTATTCCACAGATCGCTGGCAAGCACCAGATCCTCGCAGCCCTGAAGCTGCGTGGGAGAAATCGGCGAGACTTCTATATTCACCGCGTCAGCGGAATTGTTGTACTTGCAGGTTGCTGGTTCGGGCAGGCCGGCAGCCAGAAATTCCCACAGGACATCTACGCCATTCGCGGCAATTCCCCGGAACTGCAGGGCTGCCGAATTCTGGCCGCAGAGTGTCAGCGACGCCTCCAGCGGCGGTGTCTGATCGATGTCGGCATGATCGTAGCAGGGACAGTCGCATACCAGACCGTTGCCATTTTCGGCTTCTGCCTGATCGGGATTAACGATTGTCGGGCAGTTGTCGCAAGCATCGCCCACGCCATCGCCGTCGCCATCGGCCTGATCCGCATTAGTCTGGGCAGGGCAATTGTCTTCGCTATCGGCTATCCCATCGCCGTCGGTATCCGGATCGAGGCACGGCGGCAGAAAACCCGCGTCTGTTTTCTCCAGGAATTTTGCCAGCACGCGATTACAGGCCGTCTCCGATGCATGTGGCTCGCCGTCGCAATCCATCGCCTCGCAATAGGCGTTACACAGACCCCATGCGGCGCCGCGGAGTCCTGCGTCAGTGCAGATTTGTTCCTCTGCCGGTGTTTCACCATCGGGCGTGCTGGCGGCAGCGCCTAATGCATACATAAGAACAACCAAGAAAAATATATTGAGTGACTTGTGCAATGTTTATCCTCCAATTTGACGAACAAGCGAGGGGCACACTAACACGGAGTGTTAACGTACAGTGGTTCTTTTTTGTCGATGAAAAGTTAACAGCGATCTACAAGAAATAAACCCTGGCATCTTCTTCTTTTATTCGAGTTTATCCAGTAATGCAGATATCTAAATAGGCTTATAGAAAAAGGTGTCAGGTTTATTTGCTCTCACTAAACGGCGTCACACTGAAAAGTTGTCAGTTTATTTTTTGTGCCTCCCGAAAACACCGAAAAGGTGTCAGTTTATTTTTTGTGCCTCTCGAAATCGTGTCCGAAAATGTGCCAG
>JAOTXR010000362.1 GCA_029862285.1 Gammaproteobacteria bacterium | reverse complement strand
CGTCTATGCCGGCGATTTTGGCGATTCGTTGTGCCCGCTGGGCGGTTTCCCGCCGGATACATTCAACGGTGAAATAGTTTTGTGTGATCGCGGCGCATTCGCCCTGGTCGACAAAGCAGAGAGTGTCGCGACCGGCGGCGCCGGTGGCGTCATCATTGCCACGACGGCGACATCTGCGCAGAACCTGTTTGATATTCCGTATGTGATTCCGGGCATACAAATTGACCAGCAATACGGCGATCCGCTGCGCGAATGGCTGGGTAGCGGTAGTGGGCACATGGGGCGGATTACCGGCTCGTCGCCGTTCCTGGATGACGCCAACGCCGATGTAGTTGCCGGGTTCAGTAGCCGTGGCCCCAATGTTGGCGCACCAGACATTATTGTCCCGGCCATGTCCGGGCCTGGCGTCGATATTTACGCGCCGTACTACACACCCATTGAATACGCGGCAATCAGCGGTACCTCGATGTCGAGCCCGCACGTTGCCGGTGCCGGTGCCCTGTTACGGCAAGTGCGTCCCGACTGGAGTGCCGCAGAGATTCATTCCGCATTGGCCAGTACCGGTGCCCGCGACATGACGCGGGAAGAAGATGGCCTGGCGGCCAATCCATTCGATATGGGTGGTGGCCGCATCCAGGTGGATGCCGCGGCCAATGCCGGACTCGTGATGCACGAGACAACCGCGAACTTCCTGGCGGCCAACCCGGCACTCGACGGCGATCCGACCACGTTGAACCTGCCGTCTTTTGGTAACAGCGCCTGTCTGGAAGTTTGTACCTGGACGCGGACCGTACGCGCCACGGCCAGCGGTACCTGGACGGCCAGCGGTGAGGGTCAGCAGGATCTGGGCATCGATATCTCACCGCAGACCTTTACCCTAAACGAAGGTGAAACCGCGACAATTACCGTCACCGCGGATGCCCAGCGTCTGCCGCTTAACGAATGGGCTTTTGGCTGGGTGCACCTGACCCCGGACAGCAGTGAGATATCGGCACAGACGATGGCGCTCGCTGTGAACGCGACGGCAGGTATCCTGCCGGAACAGCTCAATCTGAGCGTTCGTCGTGATGCGGGAACGTCTCTGGTCGGTGGCTTCCAGACCGGCGAACTGGCCAACCTGACACTGACACCGTTTGGGCTCTCAACCCCCGACATCAGTATTGTGTCTATCGAAGGCAGTAACGGCGGCGAATTCAGCCCGTTTACCGACACAGGTGTCGATATCAGTTTCCACGATGTCGCACCGGGCTCGATCTTGTTTTCTGCCGCCACGGCAAACAGTACCGCACCGGACGTCGATCTGTTCGTCGGGCGGGACAACAACGGCGACAGCCTGATTTCCGAGGATGAAGTCCTGTGTGAGAGTGGTAATCCCGAAGACGTGGAATCCTGTTCGTTGTCCGGCGATGTCGTCCAGCAAGGCGGCAGTTTCTGGGTTGCCGTTGTCGCGTTTGAAGCGAGTTCGGCGCAGTTCGACGACACCGAGTTGACTGTGGTGTCGGTCGGCCCCAGCGATGGCAGTTTTTATGTTGAGCCGCCTGCTACGGTCACTCCGGGTGTGCCGTGGGAGATTCGCCTGGGCTGGGATATCGAAGCCATGGCAGTCGGCCAGACTCTGATCGGTGCTGTTGACGTTGGCGCCGACGGCGGTCGGATTGTTGTTATACCAGTGGAGCTTACCCGTCTTGACGATGACGTACGGGCCAGCGCCTCGGCGACCCAAATCGAAGTCGGCGATGTGGTTGACATGCAGATCGAAATCGAAGCCAACATGACGCCCGAGGACATGACGTACGTCGTCGATGCCGCATTGCCGGACGGCTTCGAACTGGTACCGGGTTCGATGAGTGCCAGCGAGGGCGATGTATACCTCATCAACGGCATGTTGATTTGGGTCATGGATAACCCGTCGCTGCTGACTACGCCGCGAAATTACGTCGCGCACATCAACGGGCCGGGTGTGGACACCTCCGATCCGTTGTACAACCCGGCGTGCGACAGCGGATTTGGCGGCTATATCGATCTCGAGTCCTTTGGTATCGATGCCGACCCGACCATATTTGGCGACACCGTTTCGTATTTCGCGCTCGAAGGGCAAAACCTGCCGTTCTTCAATTCGCCCAAGACCGGGTTTACTCTTACCGACGACGGTTTTGGAGTATTCGCCTCGGGTCTGGGTGCAGCACCGTGGGAGAACACCGCCATTCCGAACGAATCCGAGCCGAACGATATGATCGCAATGGCATGGAAAGACCTGGAAATCGTCTACGATCAGGCTGCCAATAGCGGCGTGACCATCTCGGCGCCGGGTCCCAACCTGAGCGTTGTCGAATTTGACGATATGCAGCCGTGGCCGGCCGGTTCGACCACTGACCGGATTGACTTCGAAGTCATCATCAACGGTGCAATCGACGACGGAGCCAACCAGTTCGAGATTATTCTTGCGTACGACAACATCGTCGGTGACTGGAGCGATTCGACGACCGGTCTGGAAAACCTGGATGGAACTCTGGGCACCCAATACGAAGGCACACTGAGCGACGGTCTGATGATCTGCTACGACTATCTGGGCCCGGATATCAATCCGAAGACTCTCGATTACCAGATTCGGGCAATCGGTGGTGCGGCCGGGGAAACGGTGCATCAAATTTTCAGTGTCGTGACTAACCCGGGCAGCAAGGAAGCCATGACAGAGATTGTATTCGAGGTAGCCGGCGATACGGACGGTGACGGCATTGACGACAGCGTCGACAACTGTTCCATGCGTCACAACCCGGACCAGGTTGATACGGATAACGACGGTTTTGGTAATGCTTGCGATGCAGACTTTAATCAGGACGCGATGGTCGATTTCCACGATGTCTCGATGATGCG
>JAOTXR010000361.1 GCA_029862285.1 Gammaproteobacteria bacterium | reverse complement strand
TTTGCGATGCTGTCCGGGCTGAGTTTGTACCTGGTAGCAGCGCTGCTGTTCGTGCTTGGCGCGCGACGGCTTGCCGGAGACTGGGAAGAGTAACTACAGACAGTCGCGTACGATCTGTTCGACCGAGGCCAGTGCCGCGTCGAGTTTAGCGGGGTCGTTTCCACCGGCCTGCGCCATGTCCGCCCGACCGCCACCGCGGCCCCCGACCTGCTCGGCTACCTTGCCGACGATTTCGCCGGCCTTGATACGGTCTGTCAGAGGCTTGGCGACACCCGCGACCAGCCGAACCTTGTCACCGTCGGCGCTGCCCAGCACTACGACGGAATCACCCAGCTTGTCGCGGAAGCGGTCCATCGCGTCGCGTAGCATCTTGGAGTCGCCACCATCGACCCGCAAAGCCAGGACTTTGATGCCCCCGATTTCCACGGCTTTGGTGGTCGGGTCTTCGCTGCCGGCACCGAGCAGCTGTGTTTTCAGTTTCTGAATCTCTTTTTCTGCCGCGCGGCTTCTTTCGAGCAAATCGCTGACCTTGGATTCCACGTTGTCACGATTGCTCTTTAACAGATCGCTGACACGGGTCAGGCGCTGGTCGGCGTCGTGCACATAGTTGATAGCGATCTCGCCGGTTATCGCCTCGATACGCCGTACTCCCGCCGCTATGCCGGTTTCGCTGACAATTTTGAACAACCCGATGTCGCCGGCACGATGAACATGGGTACCACCGCATAATTCCATGGAAAAATCGCCGAGTTTTAATACCCGCACTTTGTCGGCGTATTTTTCGCCAAAAAATGCCAGCGCACCCTGTTTGACGGCCGCATCATAGGCCAATACACGCGTTTCACCTTCGACGTTGGCACGAATCTGCTGATTTACAAGATTTTCAACCTGCTGTAACTCGTCAGCAGACACCGCATGACTGTGTGCGAAATCGAAGCGCAGGCGATCGGGTGCGACCAGTGAACCTTTCTGCATGACATGCGAGCCCAGCACACTGCGTAATGCCGCATGCATCAGATGTGTCGCTGAGTGGTTCAGCACGATTTGCTGGCGTCGCTCCGCATTCACGCGAGCGTTGACCGTGTCGCCAATTCGCAGCACTCCGGTCGAAAGCTCGCCGATGTGACCATGGGCGTCGCCAAATTTCTGCGTGTCGCTAACTGAAAAACAGGCATCTTTGCCTTGCAGCTCACCGGAATCGCCGACCTGGCCACCACTTTCCGCATAGAAAGGAGTACGGTCGAGAATAACGATACCGGAGTCGCCCGCCGCCAGCTGTTTGACGGCATCGCCGTCGACAAACAGCCCGGTTACGCGTCCGTTATCTTCCGTGTGGTCGTAACCGGTAAATTCTGTCGTCGCATCGGTGTCCAGATTCCTGGCATAAGTGCGTTCGAACTTGCTGCCACCGCGAGCACGCTCTCGTTGTGCAGCCATAGCCGCGTCGAATCCGGCATTGTCGACGGCGAGCCCTCTTTCGCGTGCGATGTCCGCAGTCAGGTCGACCGGAAAACCAAAAGTGTCGTAAAGCTTGAATACAGTCTCGCCAGGAATAGTCTTACCGGAAAGGTCCGCGATTACGCCTTCGAGCAGTCCCATACCGCGATCCAGCGTTTCTGCAAACTGTTCTTCCTCCTTCAGTAGCGTGCTTTCAATGTGCGCGCGCTTATCGTGCAGCTCCGGATAGGCATCGCCCATCTCGCGGTCAACTGCAGCCACGATCTTGTGAAAAAAGGGCTCATCGCAACCCAGCTTGTATCCATGTCTGATGGCGCGACGGATTATGCGTTTGAGCACGTAACCTCTACCGTCGTTTGATGGCAAAACACCGTCGCAGATTAGAAACGAACTCGCCCGAATATGATCTGCAATGACCTTGAGCGAGTTGTCGTCTGGTTTCTCAGCACCGGTGACCTCTATGGCTGTTTTGATAATTCCTTTGAACAAATCGATTTCATAGTTGCTATGCACACCCTGCATCACTGCTGCTGTACGCTCCAGCCCCATACCCGTATCCACCGACGGGCGTGGCAGATTATTCATCTCGCCGTCGGCATTGCGATCGTATTGCATAAACACGAGGTTCCAGATTTCGACGTATCGATCGCCGTCTTCATCGGGCGATCCGGGTGGACCGCCGGTCACTCCGGGACCGTGATCGTAAAAAATCTCCGTGCAGGGTCCGCATGGACCGGTATCACCCATGGCCCAGAAGTTGTCTTTCTTGCCCATGCGTGCAAAACGTGCGGGATCGACACCAATATGTTTTAACCAGATATCGCCGGCGTCATCGTCCTCGCGATAGATAGTCACCCACAACCGGGCCGGGTCGAGTTTCAGAGTGCCGGTAACGTATTCCCAGGCATACTCGATGGCTTCCCGCTTGAAGTAGTCGCCGAAGCTGAAATTACCCAGCATCTCGAAAAAAGTGTGATGCCTGGAGGTATAACCAACGTTCTCCAGGTCATTGTGTTTGCCACCGGCACGCACGCAACGCTGCGACGTAACAGCACGTTTGTAACTGCGCTTATCCCGGCCCAGAAAGACGTCCTTGAACTGCACCATCCCCGCGTTGGTAAACAACAGCGTCGGATCGTCGGCGGGCACCAGGGAACTCGAGGGCAGAACCTGGTGGTCCTTCCCGGCAAAGAAATCCAGGAAACTCTGTCTGACGTCACGGCTTTTCACGGGCTGTATTGTGCCACCGGCGTCAGGGAAAAACGCACAGGACAGGATTTTTTTGGCCGTTCAGTCTTTAAGCGCCGCGCGGATCACATCGCCATCAAAACCGCGATATTCCAGGAACCGGGTCTGACGGGCCCGTGCACGAATATCGGCAGGTGGCTCATCGCCAAATTTCTTCCGTAGCACCTGGC
>JAOTXR010000360.1 GCA_029862285.1 Gammaproteobacteria bacterium | reverse complement strand
GCACGGGTACGTATTTACCGAAATAATGTTTCGTAGGTGGCATGCGGTGACTATACTAGCGCGGGGTTAATGATTGATCTATACAAACGTCCGACGGTGAGAGCCGTCTTCCAAAAGGGGAACTCAATCCAATGAACCAACAATCCAGTTCGCAGGAAAAGGAACGTGTGCCGGTAATGCAGCGAATTCTGGACAATCCTTTCCTGTTGCTATTCATTGGCGTGGTCTTTCCGACCGTGTTCTACATCATTTGGGGCATCATGGAGATAGTAAGTATTCCGATCGCTCCCTAACTACTACAAAAGGGGTACAACGTGAGCGCTATACAACCGCCCGCGGAGACCATCTGGTGGAAACAGCCACTGGATCGAGTAGAAGGAACCTGGATCAGCATCGCACTACTCTGGTCGCTGATCATGTTTTTCATGATGCCCATCTGGCATGTTTATGGAAAACAAAACCTGTCAAACGAAGCATACCGAACCACGCCGGCCGCTTTTATGGCCAAGACGCAAGCCATGGTCGACGAATATACGGTGCGTACCGAAACCGATATGCAGCTGCCAGTGGTCCATCCGCCGCCGGGTAGCGATATTTATCTGATTGGCCGGCTATGGCAATGGTGGCCATTGCTGGAACTGGAGAAGGATCAAACCTACAGGCTGCACATATCGTCGATGGACTGGCAGCACGGTTTTTCGCTGCAGCCGGTCAATATCAATACGCAAATAGTTCCGGGATACGAAATGGTTCTCACTATTACGCCGGATACGTCGGAAGATCAGACCATTATCTGTAATGAGTATTGTGGTCTGAATCACCACACGATGGTCGGCAAAATTTATATAACGGATGGTGGATCATGAACACGGAACAATTCAGAATCTGCCCGGAATCCGGTCTGCAGTTTCACAAGCCGGCCGAGACGTTGATGCGCATCCATGCTGTAGCGGCGATCGTCATCCTGCTGGTAGGCGGCATCACGGCGTTGCTGGTGACCCTGACACGCTGGCCCGCGGTTCACCTGCTTCCGGCCGACCGCTTTTATCAGCTGCTGACGATGCATGGCGTCAATATGCTGATTTTCTGGATCATCACGTTCGAAATCGCGATCCTCTATTTCTGTTCATCCACACTGCTACGCTGTCGATTGGCTACGCCACGAATCGCCTGGCTGGGTTTTGCCCTGATGATGATCGGGGTGGTCGTCAACAACGCGGCAGTACTCAAGGGTGACGCCTCGGTTATGATGACGTCCTACGTACCGATGCCGGCCAACCCCAACTTCTACCTCGGGCTGATCCTGTTTGCCGTGGGCGCGCTGCTGGGTTGTTTCATATTCCTGGGCACGCTGGTCATTGCAAAAGAAGAGCAGACCTACGAAGGCTCCATCCCGCTGGTTACCTTTGGCGCACTGACTGCATGCATCATCGCGGTATTTACGATTGCCAGTGGCGCGGTGATTCTCATTCCCACTTACATGTGGTCGATGGGCTGGATCGAGCATATTGATGCGGTGATGTACCGCCTGGTCTGGTGGGCGCTGGGGCATTCATCCCAGCAGATTAATGTGGCTGCCCACGTGGCCGTCTGGTACGCCATTGCAGCAATCGTGTTTGGCGCCAAGCCGCTGTCGGAAAAAGTCAGCCGTACCGCTTTCCTGCTTTATATTGCGTTTCTGCAACTCGCGTCGGCTCATCACCTGCTGGTCGACCCGGGCATCAGCTCCACATGGAAGATCTTCAATACGAGTTATGCCATGTACCTCGCGGTGCTGGCGAGCATGGTTCATGGTTTGACGGTGCCGGGTTCGATTGAAGTGGCGCAACGTGCCAAGGGTTTCTCGCAGGGCCTGTTCCAGTGGCTACGCAAGGCGCCGTGGGGCAACCCGGTATTTTCCGGCATGTTCATCTCGCTGATCGGTTTTGGTTTTCTCGGAGGAATATCGGGTGTAGTAATGGGCACCGAGCAGATCAACATCATCATCCACAACACCATCTATGTGCCGGGACATTTCCATGCCACTGTCGTCATCGGCACGACGCTTGCTTTCATGTCACTGACGTATTTCCTGATACCGGTACTGTTCCGCCGTCAGCTGGTCATGCCCTGGCTGGCCAAATGGCAGCCGTATTTGTTTGGTCTCGGGATGGGTGTTTTCACAACCGTAATGATGGGTGCCGGCACCCTGGGGGTTGCGCGAAGACACTGGGATATGGCGTTCACTGATGCAGCCCTCGGCTTCGACTACCCGGCCAGCGCCTACACGCTGATGGGTCTGGTGGGTATCAGTGGAATGCTGGCCATTGTCGGCGGTGCTATTTTCATACTGGTTACCGTGCTTTCGGTGTTCTTTGGCAAACCGGTGGAATCCGAATCTCCCTACGGGGTTGCAGCCACGATCCTGCCCAAAGCCGAACCGACTATCGAGCCGGCCGGCGGCCATGCGGCCACCGGCAAGTGGGGTTTTGCCGCACCGGGCACTTTTGTCTTTGCGATCTTTTTCCTGGCCATTTTCGTGGTCTACTATGCAGTTAACTGGAAATATCTCGCATCGGTCTGGCCCATGCAGTAGCCACACATGAGTATCGGGGCCGGGCAGCGGGAAGACCTCTGCCCGGCCCTTTTTTTAGGCCCCGACAAAACTACCAATGACAGCACCGCAAGCAATGTCTTTTTCAGTCGCCATGTTCATGCTGGCCGTGGCGATTCCTGCGCGTGTTAGCGCGGAATCATCAAACGCTGACACCGACAATTACGATAGCGACGCGGCGCTGCAGCACTCCCAGGCGGCAATAGGCAAATCATTGGGCGACTACACACTAACCGACAGAGACGGCAACACGATTCGATTAACCGACTACGCCGGCAAGCCTTTAT
>JAOTXR010000359.1 GCA_029862285.1 Gammaproteobacteria bacterium | reverse complement strand
TCCAAAGACGCTGCCTGGCTATCGCCGGCGACCTGTGGCGCGTCAGGCGGCAGGTCCCACTGCCAGTTGCTGTAGGAGAAATACAGCAATGCCGCACTCAACGGAAGCAACGCAACGATGACGCCGGCAGCCAGCGGGGACTGATCGGCGTTACGCGTCAGCGGAATCACGATCAACGTCAATGCGGCAATGACCATCGACGCGGCAATGATAATAAACCCGGTACCAGGCATCAGTCGTTGGCCGCTTCAGAATCCAGATGCGAATAGCGCCGGATAATAACTGCTACCACGACAACTCCAATACCGAGCATCGCGAAGGGCCCCAGCCACAATGCCCACGTTCTGGGATTGAAGGCCGGACGGTAACGTACAAATTCTCCGTAACGTGCCACCATGTAGTCGAGTATTTCCGCGTCAGTGGCACCATCCAGCAACATCTGCCGCACCTGCCCGCGTAAATCGGCTGCGAGGTCGGCAGTAGAATCGGCAATGGACTGATTTTGGCAGACCAGGCAACGTAATTCGTTTCCCAGCCGCACATAGCGCGCTTGCAATGCCGGATCAGCCAGGGCTTCCTGATCGTCTATGGCCAGCGCCGACCCCGCAACGACCAGCAATGCGAGAACTGAAATGAGCCGTCTCAACCCGCTTCGCCTTTCATCAGCCGGATACGCGGCAACAACTTGGTGCGCCAGATTTCATGCGTGAGCGGGCCGATGTGCTTGTAACGCACAATTCCTTCCGCATCGATCAGGAAAGTCTCCGGAGCGCCATACACACCCCAGTCGATCGAAACGGCACCTTCGACGTCAAATGCAGTGGCCCGATAAGGATCTCCCAATTGATCCAGCCAGGCAATCGCTTTGTTGCGATCGTCTTTGTAGTTAAGCCCATAAATAGGTACGTCAGACTCCCGTGCCACTTGCATCAGGTAATCGTGCTCCTGTCTGCAACCAACGCACCAGGTCGCCCAGACATTCAGCAATGACACGTCGCCCTGCAGATTCTCCTGGGTGAATCGCAATGTCGAGTCACGCAATTGCGGTAGCTCAAAATTCGGACTCGGTTTGCCGATAAGCGGCGAGGGAATCTCCGTTGGATTGAGATTCAGTCCGGTCCAGAAAAATACGACGAGAATTGCAAATAGCGTCGCCGGGACAATAGTTCGAATCACGACGGGCGCCCCGTAGCCGCGTCTTCCGCGACTGCGTCTCCAGCCCGGGCGCGACGATAACGTCGATCCGACGCAGCCAGCGCACCGCCGAGTAACATTACGATGGCGCCGAGCCAAATAAGCCGCACCATTGGTTTTACCTGAAAACGCATACTCCAGGCCCCGGCACCAAGTGGTTCGCCCATCGCAACATAGATATCCCGACGCAGACTGGCATCGATAGCAGATTCGGTCATCGCATTGGTCTGTACCAGGTACACCCGCTTCTGTGGCGTTAGCGTGGCAATCAGTTTATCGCCCTGGCGCACTTCGATTTCGGCCTGCTCGGCACTCCAGTTCGGCCCGGTCACCGATTCGAGCTCGATCAACCGGAATTCATAGCCGCGCATTTCGATCGTTTCCCCGGGCCGCATGCTCACGTCTTTTTCTTCGCTGTAGGCAGACGTGACGACAATGCCCAGCGCCACGATGCCGATGCCGGCGTGAGCCAACACCATCCCTACTACGCCACGCGGTAATTTCGTTATGCGTCCCAGCGCCCGCCAACGGCCAATCGGCTCACTGATAGCCGACCCGAGAATCCAGAATGCAGTACCAATGCCCATTGCCGTCAACGCGCCACCAGCGCGATACAACAGCAGTGGAAATACTATCGCCATCGCCAGCGCGAACCAGAACGGCCAGGTCAGTTGCTGCCGCAGCCGCCCCTGGCTGGTCTTTCTCCAACCCGCATGCATGCCAATGCCAACGAGTATCAACAATGGCCACATGGGCAACAGGAAATAGAGCTCAAACCACGGAGCCCCGACGGAAGCCTTGCCCAGGCCCAGCGCGTCGTGGATTAGTGGAAACAACGTGCCGCCCAATACCACCAGGGTGGCAACCACCAATAGCATGTTGTTGAACAGCAGGAATGTTTCACGCGATACCAGTGCAAATCCACTATTGCGGGAAATCATCCGCGGTGCACGCCAGGCATAAAGCAACAACGAGCCCATAACGACGACAACCATATAGATCAAAATGAACCGGCCCCGTGCCGGGTCGCTGGCAAATGCATGCACCGATACCAGCACACCTGATCGCACCAGGAATGTGCCCAGCAAACTCAATGAGAATGCCGATACCGCCAGCAGCAGCGTCCAGGTATAAAACAGACCGCGCTTTTCAGTCACTGCCAGCGAATGGATCAACGCTGTGCCTGCCAGCCAGGGCATGAAAGAGGCGTTCTCGACCGGGTCCCAGAACCACCAGCCGCCCCAACCCAGCTCGTAATAGGCCCACCAACTGCCCAGCGCGATACCACCGGTCAAAAAAGCCCACGCAGCAGTAGTCCATGGCCGCACCCAGCGGGCCCAGGCCTGGTCGATACGACCTTCGATCATGGCCGCTACGGCGAAAGCAAACGCGACGGAGAACCCCACATAACCGACATAGAGCATCGGCGGATGCATGACCAGCGCCGGATCCTGTAACAATGGGTTCAAATCACGACCATTGACGGCAGCGGGAATCAGGCGGGCAAATGGGTTCGACGTGCTCAGCATGAACAACATGAAGCCGGCTGCAATGAGCCCCATGACAGCGAGCACGCGCGCAACGAATCGCTCAGCCAGCGATGAGCTAAGTGCCGCAACGGCAATCGTCCAAATCGAAAGTATGAGCGTCCACAACAACAACGAGCCTTCATGGGCACCCCAGACAGC
>JAOTXR010000358.1 GCA_029862285.1 Gammaproteobacteria bacterium | reverse complement strand
GCGAAAGATCTTTTCCAGCGGATTGCGTTCGCGGTCAAAAAAGATCAGACCGCGCAAATAGTAGGCGTAGTCAATATCCGGGTACGTCGGATTTTCGCGAATGAACTCATTGGCGGCGTCAATGGCTGATTCTGTATTGCCGACCTTGTAATATGAGTAGATCAAATCGAGCTGGCCGCGACGGGTGTACTCGCTAAAGGGAAAAAACAGCTCGAGTTGTTCCAGCATTGCGATCGCGCGCTCGTAACCGCCCAGCTGAATTTGCCGTTGCGCGTCGGCGTACAAATCGCCGTCTGTGCTGCGCGCACGGCCGCCCTCTTCAATGGTGGCGTCCTTGCCGCCACATGCCGTCATGAGCAGCATGATGCAGCAGAGTATCGGTACCAGGGGAGTTTTGACTACAATTTGCATGAATCGGATTGCTGGATTCTCAGGAACGCGGAGTATACCTCAGTTGTCGTCATACTAATGGAGCGTGCATGCCCATAGATATTGAAAGCCATAAGGGCCGTGTGCCGGCGGATAAATCCGGCAAGAGGCTCGACCAGACTCTGGCTGAAATGTTCCCGGACTTCTCCCGATCCCGGCTCAAGACTTGGATCGAAGCGGGGCTGGTGGAAGTCAACGGGCAGATGTGGCGGCCACGCGACCGGTTGTGTGGTGGAGAAAATGTTGTGGTACACGCTCTGCATGAGCCCGTAGTCGAGGTTCGGCCGGAAGCGATACCGCTGGATATAGTCTACGAAGACAAAGAAATGCTCGTCGTCGACAAGCCACCAGGGTTGGTCGTGCATCCGGGGGCGGGCAACCCGGGCGGCACCCTGCAAAATGCACTACTGCATCATGACGAGAGCCTGGCGACGTTGCCACGCGCCGGTTTGGTACACCGGTTAGACAAAGACACCGGCGGTCTGTTGATCGTCGCACGCACGCTGCGTGCCCATACAGCATTGGTGCAAGCTATCGCTTCGCACCAGGTGACGCGGCTATACCGGGCTATCTGCCAGGGCGCGCTTATCAGTGGCGGGACGATCGATGCGCCTATTGGGCGTCATCCAATCGATCGTATTCGCATGGCCATAGTCGACGGTGGGCGTCCCGCGGTGTCTCATTATCGTGTGATAGAGCGCTTCGACGCGCACACACTGGTGGAGGTGCAGCTCGAGACAGGCCGGACGCACCAGATTCGCGTGCACATGATGCATTTGGGGCATCCGCTGGTAGGTGATCCGCTCTATGGTGGACGGTTGGCCATTCCCGCCGGCGCATCCGAGGCGTTGCGGCATTCATTGCACGGTTTTCGCAGACAAGCGCTGCATGCCGTGCGGCTCGAGCTGGTGCACCCATTCAGTGGCGAAAAACTCCAGTGGGCATCGCCACTACGGCCGGACATGATTGCGTTGCTCGAGAGTTTGAGAAATGGTTGATCTTCGATGTTGAGTGGAGAAATCATCGAACCGGACTGGCCGGCACCCGGAAATGTTCGGGCTGTCTGCACAACCCGTAAAGGCGGTGTGAGCCAGCGACCATTCGACTCATTCAATCTGGCCGGTCATGTCGGGGATGAGTCGAGACGGGTGCAGGAGAATCGAGAGTGTTTGATCGACGCGTTGCGCCTGCCGGCACCTCCTGACTGGCTCGATCAAAGACACGGTCGGGTTGCGGTTTGTATCGACAAGGGGGCGCCGTCATTTCCGGCCGATGCGGCAATATCGCGGCGTCCCGGCAGAGTCTGCGCCGTGCTCACCGCGGACTGCCTGCCGGTCCTGGTCTGCGACGAAGACGGTAGCTGTGTCGCAGCAATACATGCCGGCTGGCGTGGGCTTGCGGCCGGTGTAATCGAGGCAGCCATCGACACACTCAGCCCCGACGGGCGGCGGCTCCTCGCCTGGCTGGGACCGGCAATCGGTCCGGCAGCCTATGAAATTGACGCGCCAGTGCGCGAGCGACTATTGGCCGGCGATGCCGAAGCCGGCGCAGCCTTCGCCGCGACGCGGCTCGGCCACTGGACAGTGGACCTTTATGAGCTGGCGCGGCGCCGGTTGCGAAAGGCCGGTATCACCGATATTTTTGGTGGCGCTTTCTGTACTTACACCGATTCCGGGCGGTTTTATTCACATCGGCGCGACGGCCAGTGCGGCCGCATGGCCAGCCTGATCTGGCTGGTGGGCTGATCCGGGGAGTCCTAAGGGGTTGGATTCGGGCCGGCCGGCCCCATAATTCAATGCAACGCCACCAACATCCCGCTGGGGAGTATCACCGATGCGCATGGACAAACTGACAAGCAAGTTCCAGATTGCCCTGGCCGACGCACAATCGCTGGCACTGGGTCGCGACCACCAGTTCATTGAGCCGGCCCACCTGATGGCAGCGATGCTTGACCAGGAGGGCGGCAGTCTGAGGCCGTTGCTCGCCAAGGCTGGCGGCAATGTGAACGTGCTCCGGTCCCAGCTCGGAGAAGCGCTGGATCAGTTGCCGCAAGTCCAGGGTGCCGCGGGAGACGTACACTTGTCGAAAGACCTGGTTCGGTTGCTCAACATGACCGACAAGCTGGCACAGGATCGTGACGACAAATATATTTCCACCGAGTTGTTTGTGCTCGCCGCCACTGAAGACAGGGGCGCGCTGGGCGACGCATTGGGCCAGGCAGGCGTAGTCCGTGGTGCCGTCGAGAAGGCAATAGACGAGCTGCGTGGCGGGGAGCATGTAAATGATCCCAATGCCGAGGACACGCGCCAGGCGCTCGAGAAGTACACAATTGATCTGACCGAACGCGCGGAGCAGGGCAAACTCGATCCGGTGATCGGTCGCGACGAGGAAATGCGTCGCACCGCCCAGGTTTTGCAGCGACGCAGAAAGAACAACCCGGTATTGATCGGTGAGCCA
>JAOTXR010000034.1 GCA_029862285.1 Gammaproteobacteria bacterium | reverse complement strand
CCCACAACCCCTGTTGCAGCAATGCCAACGCCACTGCGCCACCAAACGACGACCCAACAAGCAGATCGGGGGCAAAACTGACGATGGCATCAGATTGCAGCCGAATACAGGCCTCAAAGTCACTGGTATCCATTTCTGGTGTCAACGCATCGAATTCCTGCTTGAGCTGCTGTGACTTGATCCCGTAAGGGCTACCTTCGAGACCGTGAATGAACTGGACTTTGAGCGGTGACGGCATGAATCGACTCCTCGGTAATCCACAGCGTACCATCCAGGCGTGATTATTTTTTATCCGTTACTCGGGACTGCCAGGTGACTGCAGAAGCGCCATTTGCTGAATTGACGCCCGATACGGTGCTGGATGCCATCGAGTATGCCGGCTTTCGTTGCGACGGGCGCAGTCTGGCACTGAACAGCTATGAAAACCGCGTGTACCAGGCCGGGCTGGAAGACGGCAGCTGGGTAGTCGCAAAATTCTACCGGCCGGGGCGGTGGTCTGATGCTGCGATTCTCGAAGAACACGAATTCTCTATCTCGCTCAAAGAGCATGACATTCCCGTCGTGGCACCGCTGCTTTGTCGCGATCGAACACTGAATTTGCATGGCGGATTTCGCTTCGCCGTCTTTCCGCGTCAGGGTGGCCACTGGCCGGAATTGGGTTCGTCCGACGAACGCGCAATGATGGGTCGGTGTCTCGGGCGTATGCATGCCGTTGGTGCGAGTGCTAGCTTCGAGCATCGTGCGACTATCGACATCGATCGTCTCGGAACGCAGTCGCGCGACTACCTGTTGGCCAGTGACTGGATACCAATGCATATCCACGAGAGTTATTCGGCAGACTCCGGACATCTGCTGGCAGAAGTGGAGCGCGTATTTGCTGAGGTCGGTGACTACCATAGCTTGCGCATTCATGGAGATTGTCATCTGGGTAACACGCTGTGGACTGAAAAAGGACCGCATTTTGTCGACCTGGACGATTGTGTTAGTGGTCCGGCAGTGCAGGATTTGTGGATGCTGATATCCGGCGATGAACTGGACATGCGAACCCAGCTCGATGACATACTCGAAGGTTACACCGCCTTTTACGAATTCGACCCACGCGAATTTCGGCTGATCGAACCATTACGCGCGTTGCGCATGATTCATTACACCGCCTGGGTTGCACGGCGTTGGAGCGATCCGGCTTTTCCTCTGGCATTCCCGTGGCTGGCGGAGAACCGCTACTGGGAAGAGCATGTACTCAACCTCAAGGAACAGCTGGCCGCCGTTCAGACCGCCTGAAGGGGACTATCACAATCCCCGATTGCCGATAGCGCCGACAGCCGCGTATTGCTGGCCCAATTCCGGATTCTGTTAACTCGTAGCCAAACGCACATCGTCAATGATTGCGGTTTCGAGTACTGGTTCAAGTCATTACCCGACCGATATCCCTAGAATCACAGATTAAAGTTAAATAGAGTCGAGAAAGCCCTTGGACGACAGAGAGCTGGTCAACCGGATCCTGCGATACGACCGAGCTGCGGCAGAAGCGATCGTACACGAATACGCCGGTCTGATTTACACGATCTTCACCCGGGAAACTGACGACCCGGACTGTGTCGAAAGCCGCTTCGAGGAATTCTTCGATCTGTTGGCCAGGAACGACTATCAAATCCTGCGCATGTGGGATGGCAAATCTATCTTACGCAGCTATCTGGCTGCGGTTGCGATGAAGATGGTTCTCGAAAACCGCAGTCGCAGCGGTGAGACCGACCAGAAGTTGTCGGAGGAACTGCTAAAACCACTGCGCGAATCGTTGCGTTCGGCATTGCATACCGTGTCTGAGCAGGATCGCCGCATCATCCAGCTACGACGCTTCGATGGTCTGGGATTCCGCGAAATCGGCATGCGTCTCAGCATGAAGCCCAGTGCGGTGGGGGTCATGTTGCATCGTGCCGAAAAACGCCTGCGCGATCAGGTATCGATGACCTTCCCTGCGCTGTTCAGAGACTTCGTACAATGAGGCATGCACTGGCTCCGGAAATGCCACTGGTGCATCTCGATCCCGAGGTACTTGCCTCTTATGTGGACGGCCGCGAGGTTGAATCGGAACAACTGTATCACCTGAAAACTTGCGAACTGTGCCGGACCCGGGCCAGCGACGCCCGCCTGCTGCGTGCGTTGCTTGTCGGCAACCGGGAAGAAGGTGTGGGAACAACCGTTCCGCTCGATGCAGCCACAATAGCCGGATATCACGATCAGTCGTTGCCTGCCGATCAAATGGCCGCAGTCGATCGTCGCCTGCTTGCTGACGACAACGTGTTGCTGGAATTGATCGAATTGAGAATCGGTCTGCACGCCGGTCTGCGCGCAGCAACACCACAGACGCACCTCGTGTCACGTATCGCGGCACGTTTCTCAACCGGCCAGTCAAAACAGTCGCTGCGAATCGCATCGCTGGGCACGATGATTATTGACTGGAACTCAGAACTACCGGCTTTCCATTATCATCCGGCAACACCGGAAAACGTCGCGAGCATTACTGCGGCTCAGGATAACCCGACGATCAATAATTCCGGGAGCTTCCCCGCTCCGGTAGCAAAACGCGAAGTTGATCTGCACGCTGGTCGGAACACATTGCGTCTGCGGATCGTTCCGGGTAATAAGCTCGAGTTATTCGTATTTGACGAACAGAACTTCCGTCCGGCGAATGGCATCAGCATCACTTTTGAGCCGGAAAAAGGTGTTGGCCGGCAGACGGCAACGCGAAATTCCGGTATTGTCGCATTCGAGTTATCACCAGGTCCGGCCCGCCTGTTGATTGATGCCGGCGATCGATGGGTGCTTGAACTACGCTGATCTCAAGGCCATTTGAGGCTACAGGGCCTGCGGGCGGACGCCCGGAGCCCAGGAAAAACACTCTGCAAAAAAGGGGTTGCCACTGATGCGACAACCCCTGGTCTCGGTTCTTACCAGCGCTGTTGCCGCGGACGCTGCTCGCGAGGACGTGCCTCGCTGATTCTCAGAGTGCGGCCATCAACTGCCTGTCCATTCAGACTTTCGATAGCGCTTTGTGCTTCTGTATCTGGCATTTGCACAAAACCAAAACCGCGTGAACGGCCGGTATCACGATCGCGAATAACAGTCACATCCTCAACCGCACCGAAGGGTGTGAACATTTCGCGCAGTTTGTCTTCGTCGACTGAGAAGGGCAGATTGCCCGCATAAATCTTGCTCATCGTCTCCACTCTCTAAAACCAAAAGAACTTCGGGATGGCTGTCTTCGAATACAAAACAGCCATGCACCGATCGACTCGCGTCGGTTTTTCACTCTGAGATACGGGAAAGAATACAACCAGAATCGCCGGGAAAATCTGAAGCTAAGCCAACGGGTATTATCCTAACCGTCACCGATACATGGTGCAAGCGATAGCTGATATCAATCATCGGATTTCTTGAACAATTCATCGAGCTTTTTCATCGGATCACCGTCGGAATCTCCACCCGCATCGTCACCAAACAAATCACTCAACCGGGGCTGGGCCTCGGTCTGCTCTCTTGATTGCGGCGAATACGCGCCTGGTCTCGGTCGATAGTAGTCACAAAAATTGGCCTTTTCCTTGTCGCGCACCTCGTCAGCGACAGGCTCACGACAAGACTTCGCAACTGATGTGTCGTAGTACTCGCACAACTTGCACACATGTAATTCCGCAGTGCAGGAACGGCATTCTTCCAGCCGCCGCAGTGGCAGAGTCAGCTCCGCGAGAGAACTGCCACATCGCCAACAGACCAGCCCGGTCAATTCGAACATGTGCCTTTTGCACCCAGTGAATCAATTGGTCCGCGAACTGTCTCATATTACCTGCAAGGTAGACTATGCTTTGATGATGTCTCGGCCAGTTCGGACCCACGACGATGTGATTCCCACGGGGATGTTGCGGCCGGATTATTCCGGCGACAGCATCGTCAATCTCATGTCGTCGATCGCCACCGGCAGGGGCGGTAAGAGCGCCTATCAACCACTGCGGTTGCTGGAAGACGTTCCGGTTTCGCGCTTCCGCAACGTGCTGGTGATACTGATCGACGGGCTCGGGTATCAGTATCTGAGGCGTTTCCCCGAGAGCACCATGTCGGCCCATCTCCGTGGCCGATTGACGTCCGTGTTTCCGACCACGACGGCCGCCGCGGTCACAACTTTTCTGACCGGCCTGGCTCCTGCCCAGCATGGGCTGACCGGCTGGCACGTGTGGCTGGAGGAAATACGCACGCTCACAGCGGTTCTGCCATTCCGCAGCCGGAACAGCCTGGAGTCCCTGCAATCCAGGGGATTCGACGTGGCGACGCTGCTGGATGCACGCCCGATCTATCCGGGACTGGACGTCGACTCACATGTCATCAGTCCGGCGCGCATTGCGTACTCACCGTTCAACCAGGCGTTCAGTGACGGCGCCCGCGTGCATGACTATGGCAGCGTCGATCAGTTCTACCAGACTATTGCGGATGTGGTCTGTGCCGATACCGCGGAAAAATACATCTACGCCTATTGGTCTGATCTCGATCATATTGGTCATCAGTACGGTATCGACAGCGACCCGGCAGCCCAACACTTCCATGAACTCGATACCGGCTTCGCTCGCCTGCTGACCGAATTGGAAAACTCCGATACGCTCCTGTTGCTGACCGCCGATCATGGCGTCATTGACACAACACCGGACACCCGGATCGATCTCAATCGTTACTCTCCGCTCACAGCGATGCTCGACGTGCCGCTGTGTGGCGAACCACGCGCCGCCTATTGTTATGTGCATCCCGGTGAGCACGGCGCGTTTGAAACCTATGTGGCAAGCGAATTGGCAGGCGCGGCCCATGCCATTCCAAGCCCGCAACTGCTGGAAGCGGGACTATTCGGACCCGGCGAACCGCATCCGCGGCTGCACGCGCGGGTGGGCGATTACACACTGCTGATGAATGACAAGTATATAATCACCGACACCGTGCCCGGTGAATCCTCCAACACGCTGATCGGTGTGCACGGCGGTCTGACGGCCGCCGAGCTCTACGTGCCGTTAGTGCTGCTACAGACCTGAACGAATGGGACAGACTACGGTATTTGATGATGATCCAACGGGCCCTGACACTATTGTTGATTCTGACAGCTTGTTCCTGTAGCAAGCCAGTCGATAACGAACTCGCGGAACTGGCATGGATATTGGGCGACTGGACCTCCCGGGACGGAACAATCACCGAGAGCTGGCGCAGTGTCAGCAATCATACCTTCGAAGGTGCAGGCGAGACGCATAATGACGGCAAAGTCAGCCGCGAATCGATGCGACTGGTACTGATGAGCGATGAGATCTCTTTCATCGCGAAGGTAGCGCACAACGAACGGCCTGTTGCGTTTCAGCTAAGCCGCGATTCGACGCCTTCCCGTGCAATATTTGTCAACGCGCAACACGATTTCCCGAAACAGATTGTGTACCGGCAAGACGGCCCCGATCTGGTGGTCGAGGTCAGCGATGGTGCATCGCAGGGCTTTGAAATCCACTTTTCACGCCGGGGTTCGGGTGGTCGATGACCAGCCAGGCGATCTTGCTGGATGTGTTCAGAATCGATGGTGCGTGAAGAGGGCGACCCTGTCCTGCCTGGTCAGTCGTCGATGGGGGTGATGGCGACGCGTTCGGCCCGGCGCGGGCCGGCGGCCAACACTTCGAAGCGGTAACCACGCCACTCCACGACATCACCTTTTTTCGGTAACCGGTCGAGCCGTTCGTTGAGCAGCCCGCCAAGCGTCATCGCGTGAACCTCCTGTGCGCGATGAATATCGAGCTGTTCGCACAGGCTGTGCAGCTCGATCGAGGCATGCGCGTACAGCGAACCATCCGGCTGCGGCCACAGTTGCTCGGTGACCTGATCACTCTCATCGACGATATCGCCGACAATTTCCTCGAGGATGTCCTCGAGTGTCACCAACCCCTGCAGGTCGCCATATTCGTCAACAACAATCGCCTGGTGCCGCTTGATCTGCTGGAAGCTCCACAACAGCTGGTCGAGCTGTTTGCCCTCGGGAATGATGAATGGCTCGTGCAAAAGCTCCGACCAGTCTATATCTGCCCCGGGATGAGCCTGCAGCCAGAACAGGATCTCCTTCGTGTGAACCGTGCCGGATACCTCTTCCAGCTCACCGGTCGGCGTGAAAGGAAAGCGACTGTATCCGGAAGTTTCGATAGTACGCAGCACTTCTTCACGGCTGTCGGTAGCCGCGAGATAGGTCACGGCAGAGCGTGGAACCATGACATGGCTCGCAGTGAGCTGGCGCAGGCGCGTCGCACCGACGATCATCCCGGCCGTCCTGGCACCGACCACGCCTTCGTTACGTCCCACCGCGGCCATCAGGCGAATCTCGTCGATGGAGGTAACCGGTATCTTGCGGCTGCCACGCAAGGCGCGTGAAATCCAGCTACTCAGACGCACCAGCGGGCCGAGACTCACTGTCAATGCACGGATGCCATGGGCGACGGGTATTGCCAGCGCTTTGGTAAACACAACGCCGGCAGTTTTTGGCACGATCTCGGTCAGCAACAATACCGCCAGCGTGAACACGATGGTAAACAACCACAGTGTTTGCGGGCTGAAAACTTCTGAATAACTGGCGCCGGCCACAGCTGCGCCAATGGTGTGCGCCGTCGTGTTGACAATCAGGATTGCGGCTATGGGCAAGTCGATATCGCGCTTGAACCCGGCCAGCAGCCGGCTCGCCGAAGGGTGTCGTGACGCCAGCGCCTCGATCTGTGCGTGATTGATCGACAGCAGCACCGATTCGAAAATCGAGCACATGAAGCTCACCACCAGCACGACTGAGACAGCTACAGCAAAAACCAGCATGACGACACCATGGCAAATCTGACCCGAACGCCAGAATATCAGACGGCCTGACGCCCCGGGGGCGATGGCGACAGGGTCGGCAGGCGAAGACGCGAAATGGCTGAGGTTTTTGCGAAAGACCTCGTTCTACCGCTATTGCGTAGGTAGATGTGCCGATTGATATCCGGCCGTTTCGGCCGCATTTAGGTTACAGAGCCCATGATGGGGTGGCCTTATGTACGTACCTGACTCTTACGGCGACACCAGCCGCATCTGTCGTGTGGGCCGTGTATTCGCTGGGGTGCTGCTGTGGTTTGTACCTCCATGACGTCAACAGCCGGTTGATAACAAAAGAAATTGTCTGGTTACAAGACTATCTGGATTCGCCGACATGGCATCACCGCGACGATGCCATCTTGTTCATCAGAAATGAAATGCTGCGCGGAGAAAGAAACTACAACCATTTGTACCAGGTAAGAGCCGACGGCAACGATCTAAAGTACATCCACCTCAAACTGCCGCAAAACCAATAGTTCAGAAAAGGCGTCCAGAAAAGGCGTCCAGAAAAGGTTTCGAATTTATTATTTCCCGAAAAGAAATATTAAGCCTGACACCTTTTCTTTTTCTCGCCACACACTACGCGTCTGCAGCCCGCTGGATCCAGGACCGCACCCAGTCATTCGGGATCATGTCGATGGACAGGTTGATCCGCTCAGTTTCTCCGTCGTTGACGACGCGGTGGGGATCGGTGAAACGCAAATACCAGCACTCACCCGGTCTCATAGGAACCGGAGCTTCGTTGAGAAAAAACCCAACGCCGGGGTTCGTGAAGATCGGGATGGTCAGGCGGATGACAGACCGTTCCTGTTCAAGACCCAGGGTAGGGTCTGTGTGTTCCTTGATGATCCCGCCGGGCGCCAGCCGAAGCAGGCGGACCAGGGTAACGGTCGTGTGCGAGCGGAAGTCGTTCACCACACTCTTCAGATAGGGACATGCCTCCAGTAGGGATGTATCCGGCCACTCCGCCCACGAACCATCGGCATAGTCGGTTACCGGCTCGGAGTGCGGGAGTTCCCGCGGTGCCGTCAGGGGAAGGACGCTGTACTCGATATACTCGTGCAGTGGCAACGTGCACACCTCCTCGCGCATCTTCTCAAGATCGAGAGAAAGCGGAATTCTGATGCGGTCACCGATAGCCATATACCCCTATTTATAGGGAAAAAGAGCGCAACGCAAGCGGGAACGCTGATTTGCCCGGTGCGCGTAGAAAAGGTGTCAGGTCTATTATTTATGGAAATAAACCTGACACCATATTTCTGACACCTTTTTTCTTTTAGTCGATGACAGTCAGCTCGTCGATCAGGTGGTCTGCGCCGTAGACTTTTTTGAGCGCCTCGAGAATGATCGCGGTATTGACGCCGACCGTGCGGTTGTCGGCCGGGTCGAACCAGTAATCACCCGCTATCGAGTGGATGTTGCCGTCGAATGCAAGCCCGATTAGCGCGCCATCTGCGGCCACCATCGGGCTACCGGAGTTACCACCGGTAATATCCGTCGTCGCGACAAAATTGAATGGCGTATCGAGGTTCAGCGAACCACCATGGTCCGTCCAGGACGCCGGCAACGCAAACGGGTGTTCCCCGGTAGTGCGCTCGAACAACCGGCTGACGCGGGTAAAGGGATCGACCATCGCGCCTTTTTCCTCCCAGCCTTCGACCGCCCCATAGGTCACACGCAAAGTGAATGTCGCATCCGGGTAGGTGTCGGTGCCATAGACCTGGAAACGTGCGTCGGCGATCATTTCCTCACCGCGTATTCTCGGTGCCTCCACCTCGTCCTCGTAGCGCTTACGAAGGGCCCGGGCGTCGTCATCGATACGCAATACCAGCTTGATCAGCGGGTCTTCACTGGCTTTTACCGCGTCGACACCACCCTGCCACAGCATCTTGCGGAATTCGGCATCGTCGAGTTTTGTTCCGTCCACCAGCTTCGTTGCGAGATTCCTGGGGGATACCTTGCCCAGAACCAGGTGAACGTAGGGGCTGTCCGGGCCCAGCCATTCACGCATCTTGTCGAACGAAAACGTGAGACCGAGTTTTTCAAACTCACGATCGATCGGGCGGGCAGCGAACAGCCGTTGTTCTACTGCCGGTAACGCGGTATCGGTATAGGACCGGATCCGCTCCTCGTTGGGCAACTCGCGTTCGGCAGTACCGCGGACAATTGTCCGGGCATAATTGAACAGGTCGCCATAAAACGCGGCACCGCTCTCAATAAACAAGTGGTCTTCGTAGAATGTGCGATAGGTCGTCATCGCATTGTCAATCAGGTTCCAGGCGTCGCCGTATTTGTTGCGCAGCTTGCGTTTACGCATGACGGTCGCCTTCAACGCTGCTTCCTGATCGGCCTTTATCGCCATCTTCTTGTCGTTCTGTAAGGCCTTCAGCTGGTTGCGGCGCACCTTAATCCCGTTCTCAAGGTTGAGAATTCGCTGCTGCACTGTGCGTGCGGCTTCGGGGCTGGTGTCCTGCCACGCCAGCATGCGGCCACGAAGTTCAGAATAACGCAATAACCACAGCGGGTACACTGAATCACGCAACATCCGCAACTGCGACATCGTCAGCGAACGGTCCGTGGCTCCGGGGTGACCGGTGATGAATACCGGATCGCCGGAAGATGGCCCGCCTTTTCTCCATCGTAAGAAATCTGGCGTGTTCGCCGGCATACCATCTTCATAGACCCGCAGGAACGACATATCGAGACACCAGCGCGGGAAATTGAAGTTGTCCGGGTCGCCGCCGAATGCAGCGATGGCCAGTTCCGGCGCGAAAACCAGCCTGACATCGTTATAACGTTTGTATTTGTAGATAAAATACTGGCCGCCGTTGTAGAGCGTTACGGCTTCGCAGTTCAACGCACCGTCCGACGCATCCTCGCAGGCAGATTCCAGGTTGGTCAGCTCAGCTTTGCGTGCCTTGTTGGCTTCGGCATCCGGCATGCCTGCGGTCGCCCGCGCTATCTTGTCTGTGACTTCTTCCATGTCGCTAAGAACAGAAATCTGCTGCCCCGGGCATTGCAACTCTTCGTCACGACCCATGGCATTGAAGCCTTCGTTCGACAGATTGCGTTCGTCGGTGCTGAGATTACGGATACAGCCCCAGGTACAGTGATTATTAGTCAGGACCAGGCCATCGGCAGAGGCAAATGATCCGGTGCAACCGTTCTCGAGGCGGGTCGTCGCAAGCTGGGCTGCGCGCAGCCATTGCTCGTCCACGTTTACTTTGTATTTTTTTGCAACAGCCGCAGAAGGAAAATTATCTACTGTCCACATGCCTTCGTCTGCCAGCCCGGTTACCGGCAGACACATTGCTATGAGAGCCAACAGCGTTCTGTTCATTTGTATCTCCATCGAACCCTGTTGTTCTCCGGGTTCATGCCTTCATGTGACCAACGGCCACGGAATAATCCGGCAGTTTATCGCGTCTGCAAGACTATGTGGGAGTACCTTAGCCGCGCCGCTCCTGCGACTTCGCACTTTGCAGGTAGTCGAGCACCGCCTCGCGTTCGGCCAGCGACAGCATGATCACCAGATCGCCGGGTCGCGCCCAGTCGAGCGCGTCTTTGAGTGCGTCCATCTCTGTTTCATGGTGGCGCAGTTGCTCTCTGCCGGCGCCCAGTTCGGTAAAACGCTCGTGTAGCAGCATTTCAATTTCACCGCGCCCACGCCCCCGGGCGTACTTTTCGACTTCGAGTGTAATGATGCGGTCGGGCCTGAGTTTCCATGCATTTGTTGCAAGGTCGCGAATCAGTGCGTCGGTGCGATCTCCGGCTTCACCAAAAGCGATCAGCCGTCTGTTGGCATCGAGATTCGATGCCAGGTTGACGATGGCTCCAAACGCATCCGGATTATGCGCAAAATCGACCAGCACTTTGACACCACCGATATCGTACAGATTGCCACGCCCGGGGTTGTCGTCGGCAGTAAACGACCTGAGTCCACGGATGATCGCATCGCAATCGATGCCCAGACTCTCGCACAAAGCGCCGA
>JAOTXR010000033.1 GCA_029862285.1 Gammaproteobacteria bacterium | reverse complement strand
ACCGCCTCGAACGCGCTGATCCCTACCAGCACTGCCACCAGGGCCCACAGGAAAACCAGGCCGCGTAGCGGCAGCACCAGGCCACCGAACAGCAGCCAGCCCGCCAGCACCAGCCCGCCGCAAAGATTGATGCTGAGTGCGCCCCACAGCCCCAGCCCGCCCGTACCGTAGTGGCGCTCGCGCAACAACGCAATGCCGATACCGAACAGAACTCCGCCGAGGATGCCCGGATAAAACGCCGGCTCGGCACCGGGGATTCCCAGCCATTCGACGATCGGTGCCGGGAACAGGATCAGTCCCGCGCCCAGCACCAGGTTGATGATCGCATCGACGATCAGCAGTACGGATTTCATGGTATTGGCAGCACAGATGGCAACGGCAAATAGCTGAACTGTCTCCTTCGAAGGTTCATGGTGTTAACTTGATCAAGAAGACCGCTGACCGGATTGCAGCTGAGCGATTCGCGCCATGTGCCGGGAGTGACGGTTGGGTTCGGGGTCGTCGCAATGCGTGACCGTGCGGATCTCTTCCAGATAGGGTCCATCGAAACCGTGGTGTTCACAACCGAGCAGCACGAATTCCTTGTACCACTCGTAGGGCTTGAGCGTCTCGTCAATATGCGTCGTCTGAGCCCGGTAGGTCAGGCAGGTGCCAAAACCGGTCACGTTCAGCTCGAAATGTTCATAACCGTTGCCCAGGCCCTCGGCGGTGTCCAGCAGGTGCAGGTGATCGCGTTCAAATTCATAAACGGCGACGCAAAGCAGGCTGTTGCCGGTAGCACGCACGATACTGCATTTGGCCGATCCATCGTAGCTTCGTTTGTGCCACTCAAGCCGCCAGCCAGCGATGGTCGTCGCGCCACACAGTTCGGCGGTGGGGACGCGGTCGCGTAGGCGGCCGGGGTGCAGGTTCGATCCATAAGCCATGTAGTACATGATTGAGGGACAGTGTACTTATTTGCCGCGCCGGCATACAGGTGGAACTGGTCTCCCTGGCCACCGTGCCGCTGGCCGCGATTTCTCCCGGCTGACTGCAACAGGTGTCTTGCAATCACTGCAGATCATGGGTCGGTCAGCCCGCACGCAGTGTGCGGATCGGCGGCGTGTTCACGGCACCGCGGGCGGCCAGCACACCACTGATGCCAACTACGACTACGCCGGTCAGGGTACCGAACAGCCACAGCATCGGATCCAGCTGGTAATTCAGGTCAAATAATTGCCGGGCGGCGAGGCCGCCGACGACGCTGGCGCCGAAAGCTGCAAATATGCCGGCAGCCAGGCCCAGCGCTACAAACTCGGCAGCGAGGCCGGCAAACACCGTACTGCGTCGTGCGCCGAAAGTACGCAGCAGGGCGCTCTCATAACGCCGCTCGTTGAGCGTGGACTGCACGGCCGCGAACAGCACAACGAGACCTGCCGCCAGCGTAAACAGGAAAACGGACTGCACCGCCAGTGCGGCCTTATCGATTACCTGACGCACCTGGTCGAGTACCGCTTCGATATCGATCACCGATACGCTGGGATGCGCGCGCACCAGCTTCAGTAATGCCCCACGTTTGTCGTCCGGCACCCTGAGACTGGCGATAAAAGTTTTTGGGTAGTCCTGTAGAGCATTGGGCGAGAACACCATGAAAAAATTCGGCTGAAAGGAATCCCATTTGACTTCGCGCAGCGAACTTAACGTGGCGGCCAACTCCATACCGGCGATATCGAAGGTGAGCAAATCGCCAATGCCGATGCTCATCTCGCGAGCCGCGTCGATCTCGACCGATACCAGCGGTGGACCGTTGTAATCACGGGGCCACCACTCGCCAGCGAGAATCCGGTTGCTGGCAGATAACTTTTCGGCATAGGTCAGGTTGGCACCACGACCGGCCAGTCGCCGGCCCCGATCGCTGCGATAATTCCGCTCGCCGACCGTGTCGTTGCCGACGCGGGTCATTCGCGCCCGCACCAGCGGTACAAACTCGGGCGCCGGCAGACCCTCGGCGACCAGCGTGTCGCGCACGCTGTCGCGCTCATCCGGCTGGATGTTGATCAAAAAATGATTCGGCGCTTGTGTATCCAGAGTGGCACGCCAGCCGGCCAGCAAATCGTTACGTACCAGTGTCAACACCAGCAACACCATCAGGCCCAGGCCAAATGCGACCACCTGTACGGCGCTGTCGCTGCCACGTCTCGCGATATTGGCCAGCCCGTAACGCCACGCAACGCCGACGCGGCTGCGACCACGCGCGAGTACGACGATGAGCAATCGTCCGACAAGGAATAACACGGCACCGGTCAGCACGGTACCGCCAACGATAATCAGCACCAGCTTGATGTCGCGTACCGACCAGTAAATCAATAAACCCAGCGCAGCCATCGCCGCGCCATAGGTCATCAGCGCGCCAGGGGGCGGCGGTGACAGGTCGCGTCGCAACACGCGCAACGGCGGCGTGGTTGACAACCGCAACACCGACGGCAAGGCAAAACCGGCAAGCAAAATGAGCGCCGTGCCAAAGCCGAGTGCCAGTGGCTTGAGTGACGGTACGGGTAAATCATTGCGCAACAGTCCGGCCAGCAACACGGACAGGGCGCGTTCGGCGGCCAGTCCAAGCACGGTGCCAAGCAGACTGGCAACCATACCGATTACGATTATCTGGGTCAGCGAGCTGGTCACGACGAAGCGTTGTGGCGCGCCGAGGCTTTTCATCAACGCCGCGGTGTCGAGGCGTCTTTCGGCATAACGTCGCGCCGACATCGCAATGGCGACGGCAGCCAACAACAAGCTGACCAGCGAGGCCAGTGCGAGAAACCGTCCGGCACGGGATATGGCATCGGTCAGTTCGCGGCCGGCATCGCCGCGGTCCAGCAGACGCACACTGGCTGGCAGTTGTGGCTCAATATCCACCGCGAAGCTGGCAATCTCGTTACGTGTGCCGGCGAACAACTGCGCATGAGATACGCGCGAGCCCTCGCCGAGCAGACCCGTGTCGGGTATGTCGTCGATATTCATGATCAGCGCTGGTGCCAGGCTGGCAAATCCCGGTGTCTGATCCGGTCGATAGGTCAAAACGGCACTTACCCTGAACATTGCTGCACCCAGTTCGACCTGCGCGCCGACATCAATGCCGAGGCGTGCCAGTACTGCGGTATCGAGCCACAGTTCACCCCGTGGCGGCACGCCAGCCGCGACATGCGGGTCGGCCAGCAAACCCGGGGCAATCCGCACTTCGCCGCGTAGCGGATAACCATCACTAACCGCGTTGATGGCGGCGAGCACGCTGTCTTCCCCGGAAAATACGACGCTGGGAAACGACAGCAGAGTTGCCGTCGACAGGCCGCGTTTGCGCGCCTGCGCCAATCGGGCGGGATCCAGTGGCTGCGGTGAACTCAGGCGCAGATCCGCTGCGAGAACTTCTGCAGCCTGTAATGCGACCGCCTGGCCGATGCGATCGGTGAGAAATCCTATCGCCGTAACCGATGCGACGGCAATGATCAACGCCGCGCTCAACACCGCCAGCTCGCCGGCACGAAAATCGCGCAGCAGTGCGCGCAGGCCAAAGCCAATTCCACGACGGAATGTTTTCATGAATCCGTCACCAGTCTGCCGGCAGACAGGTTCAGACGCCGGTCGCAGCGCGAAGCCAGCTTCTCATCGTGGGTTACCAGCACGAGCGTGGCCTGGTGTAGTCGGTTGAGATCGAATAACAGATCGATGATTTTCTCGCCGGTTACACTATCGAGATTGCCGGTAGGTTCGTCGGCAAACAACACGGCGGGACGACCGGCAAAGGCGCGCGCGATGGCTACGCGTTGTTTTTCGCCGCCGGACAATTGATTGGGGTAATGGCCGGTCCGTTGGGCCAAACCTACTGCCCGCAGCGTTTCCGCGGCCCGGTGGCGCGGACTATTGGTGCCGTCCAGTTCCAGCGGCAACATGACGTTTTCCAGAGCGGTCAGCGAAGGCACCAGGTGAAACGACTGAAATACGAAACCGACCCGACGCGCACGCAATGCGGCACGACCGTCTTCGTCAAGGCTGCCAAGTTCGGAATTATCCAGCCACACCCGGCCGCCAGTTGCTTCATCGAGACCGGCGAGTAGCGCCAGGAGCGTCGACTTCCCCGAACCGGACGGTCCGCAAATAGCGACCGAACGGCCACGCTCAATGTGGAAACTCACGTCGTCGAGAATGGTCAAAGTTCCTTCGGGGCTGTTAACCTGCTTCGAGAGATTTTCTGCACGCAGTGCGATGAGAGATTGGTTTGTCATGTATAAATGGTCGCTTGCATTTCTGTTATCGATAAATCTGGCCGCATGCGCGGCGGATTCGCCGCCACCTGCTATCACCAGCGATGACGGCGGGAAGCCGGTCATTCTCGTCGTCGGCGACAGCCTCAGCGCGGGTTATGGTATCGAAATCAGGCAAACCTGGGTCAGCCTGCTGCAGCAGCGGCTAAACATGCAGGGCCACGACTATGATGTGGTCAACGCCAGTGTATCTGGCGATACCACGTCCGGCGGATTGACGCGTCTGAAAACAGCGCTGCCAAAGCACAATCCGGTCCTGGTGGTCCTTGAACTCGGCGGCAACGATGGCCTGCGTGCCCTGCCGTTGCCGGTGATCGAGAGCAATCTCAATACGATGATCGAACTGAGTCGTGATGCCGGTGCCGCCGTTGCGCTGCTCGGCATGCGTATTCCCACCAATTATGGCCCGCGTTATACGCAAAAGTTTCATGCGCTGTACCAAGAGGCCGCCAAGAGGCATGAATTGCCGCTGGTGGATTTCTTCATGGATGGTGTCGCGCTCGATGCCAACCTGATGCAGGCGGATGGTGTCCATCCAAATGCCGCGGCACAGCCGAAATTGCTGGACAATGCCTGGCCGGCGATCGAGCAGGCCCTGTTGGCGCGCTAGTGGCCGCAGATTCGATCGTCCAGATGCGACTCGCGTGTCATCAGACGCTGGCGGACGATCGGGCGCCATTACAAATTTCAATGTGGAACGATTGATATCGGCGGGACATTTGCGAGCAGGTTTGTTTTATGCGTCCAGTCCCATGCGGTAGCGGTAAATGGCGTGTTCCTCTTCCTTGGTCAGCTTGCGGCGTGACAATGCAATGACGATCAGTGCGTTCGACAGCGCAACAAGTAACACCATGGGATTCAGATCGACATAGAGGCCAGCGGCCACCAGTGCGGCGAAAGTAACCAGCCCGCAGGTCGCCCGGTATTTGGCTTCGTAGGCCCTGGCTGTGAGTTTGGCGATATAGCCGGATACGAGGCCCGGCACGAACAGGGCGATGAGCGGAATCACGATTAAGGTCCAGATCGCGAGATAGACTGTTGCCCCGGCGGCAGCCCCAATTGCGCTACCGATGAGTACGCCCCGCCAGGTTTGCTCGCCGACGATCCGGTTGCGCAAGCGACTTGCTTCCGACTTGCTGATCGGGGCTTTCTGTATTGTCACCGACGACGGGCGCATTATCGATTGCCGCGCACGATACGCCGCCTCCCTGGCGAGGAGATCGCCACTAGACACATTCTCCCGGCGATTTCGGCGTCGTTCTCTGCCACCGGCCGTAGAGAAACTGCTGCTTCGTTCCCATGGGCGTTTCATGAGTGGCGAGGGTGTGCGAGCGCAGCTCGAAACCGGGGCCGAGCAGGGCGCCGAGTTTGTCGACTGAGTAACGTTCCACTTCGAGACCGCTGCAACGTAACGGACCGTCGGGACCAAAAGTCGATATCACCACATGTCCATCCGGTAACAGTGCTTTCTCCAGTGCTGTCCTGTAGCGCGCGCGATCGGCGGAGTCGGTGAGAAAGTGCAGCGCAGCGCGGTCGTGCCACAACGAATATTGCCGTGCCGGTACGAAGTCGAGGACGTCGGATTCTATCCAGTTCACCTGGCCGGCCCGCTCGCCCAGCCGTGCCCGGGTTTGCTCCAGGGCACTGGCGGCGATGTCCAGTACAGTCAGGTCGGTGTAACCGGCGTCCAGCAGATGATCGACCAGTAGCGAGGCGCCGCCGCCAATATCGATGATCGGGGCATCGCGCTCCAAACCGGTCGCTTCGATTAGCGCCAGCGAATGAGCCGGCACCGGCTGATACCACGACACGCTCGTGGGATCTTTGCCGGTATAAACCCGGTTCCAGTGCGTTTTTGGTGATGCAATCATGCCGGGACCAGATACGTCGGGACACTGGCCATTATGCCGCAGCGGCAGCTGCCGCGTGCAGATGCGACCGCGCTGGTACCGGTTCGGGCGATGGAGTGTTCTGATTCATCGGCGCGGTTGGTGATCTGCCGGTGTGCTAACCTCACGCGCTGCAAATGGCTGCCGGTAAGTCTCGATCTTTTTCACGCCAGGCCGATGAACAGTAAGCTGCCGTCACGACTCCTGATAATGCTCGTGCTGCTGATCCCCGTGTCCTGCGGCCGGATTTTGCTACCCGCTGTGCCGTCCTTCGAAGAGCTCGGTTTCACCAACGCCCATGAACCGGTACGCCGGCAAGTGCTGGCTGCCTATGAGCATTGGCAGGAGAGTCCACGGGATGCCAGTCGCAACGGTCGATTGGGCATGCTGTTTTCGGCCTATGGCAAAAATATCGCCTCCGAGATCCTTTACCGGCGTGCCCGAATTCTGGCGCCGCGCGAGTTTCGCTGGACTTACTACCTGGCCATTGCGCTTCATCAGCTGGGCCGGTACCAGGAAGCGGCCGGGATGTATCGCGAGGCACTCAAGATCGACCCCGACTACGTCGAGGCACGCCTACAGCTCGCCGCGCTGCTTTTGCAGGGCAACGAGTCCGAGGAGAGTGCCGGTTTGTATCAGCAGTTTACTGCCGAATTTCCCGGGCGTGTGGAGGGCTGGCTCGGTCTTGGCAAGGCGCTTGACCGCAATGGCGATCTTGCGGCAGCTATAGAAGCTCTGCAGCGCGCCCGGATTGTCGGCCCCCAATACGGTGCGGTTCACTATGCGCTTGCGGCGGTTCTGGCTGCGGGCGGGGACGAAGAGGGCGCGGCCCTCGAGTTCGCGGCGTACGAGCGTACAGCGAAGAACTCGATCTACACCACTGATGCATTGATGCTTGAAATTATCAGGCTGAATCTCGGTGAGGAACCGTACATGGCACGGGCTGATCGTCAACTACAGCGTGGTCAGATTGACGAAGCCGTCGCGTCATTCCGCGCCGCACTGGCGATCAACCCGGTCAGTCAGGATGCGTGGGGCGGTCTCGTCTCTGCGCAGGCCCAACTCGGCGACATGGACGAAGCCGGCCACAGCTACCGGGCGGCACTTGCGGCTGGCATATCTTACGCCCGCTTGCACCTGACTTACGGGCAGGCATTGCTGGATCACAAACAGCCGGACGCTGCCCGCGACATCATCGGCAAAGCCATCGAGCTTGATCCCCAATATGCCGAGGCGCACCTGGCGTTGGGCGAACTCGAGATGCAAAGTGGCGCAAGCAGTGTAGCGGCAGCGCAATTCCGCCGCGCTCTTACGGCCCGGCCGAACGACCGGCGTGTCATGTTATTGCTGGCTCAGGCACTGAACGCCACTGGTGAGTTCCAGGAGGCGGCTGCCCGGCTCCAGTCACTAAGATCCGATCCTGCTGTCGACAGTTCATCGGTGCTGAAAGAACTTGCACTCGCCTACCACGGTATGGATCGCAGCGACGAAGCGATCGATGCGCTGCGACTCGGCCGGGATGCCGCTGAGAAATCGGCCAACACCGCCATGGTGGATGCAATCGATTCGTTGCTTAACGAGTGGCAGTCAGAACCCGTTGAATAAAACCGGCAACGGCTCCGTTGCGAGCCCCGCAGGGGCAAAGCAATCTGCTGACTTCGGGACAGTTTGCTTCGTCGCTGCGTTCCCCGCAAAGACGTTCGCACGTGGATTGCGTTGTCCCCGGGCTCGCGAAGACGAAGGTTATTCGGACCAGGGCTGGCCGCCGCCCTCGACCAGTTCGATGCGGGTATTTGCGTTGATACCGGTCCAGATCTCGCGCCCGCCCGCGGGCCAGATTACGCCGATCCCGCTGATCTGTGCATTGCTTCCTAGGCCAAAGTGCACACGAATATCACTGGCAGACAAATAGCTGCCGTCGGTATGCGCGCGGCGCCAGATCCGGTCGCCGTTTGGGCGCAACAAGGCCACCCGCGCGCCGGCGCCGTTCCGGTTGGATTTGATGCCGCGCAATTTCACCGACACCCAGTGATGCTTGGGCTCGCCACGATTGATCAACAGTTCTGCCGGGCCATCGGTGTTACTGATCACGGCATCCAGATCGCCGTCATTGTCGATGTCGCCGACAGCAACGCCGCGGCTGATCCGGGACAATTGAAATGACTCGCCCGCGACTTCGCTGATTTCTTCAAACTTGCCCGTGCCGTCATTGCGATAAAACTGGTTGCGCTGGCCGTATTTTGCAAAACGGTCGTCACCACCGGTTTCCTGTGCCAGCACGGCACCATTGGCAATCAACAAGTCATGGTCACTGTCGTTGTCGTAGTCGATCCAGACCGTCCCGAAGCCCGTGTATGGCAGGCTGCTCACACCCAGATTCAGCTGGTCGGTCGCATCGCGGAATCTGCCGCTGCCATCATTGAGATACAGCGTATTGGTCTGGCCGTTCAGGTGGGTCATAAACAGGTCGTCGTCACCGTCGCCGTCAACATCGCCGGCGACGACACCCATGCTCGCTTCGGCAACGCCGTTGGCGTCGTACGCAGCCCCGGACATCAGGGCTTCGTTGACGAAGTGCCCACTGCCGTCATTAATCCAGTAGATATTGGCCATCTTGTCGTTGGCCACGTAGATATCTACCCCGCCGTCATTGTTGAAGTCCGCGGCAACGACACCGAGCCCGGTGCCGAAATGCTCGTACACACCTGTTTCTGCCGTAACGTCTGCGAACTTGCCAGCGTCCAGGTTGCGAAAGATCTTGTCAACTGCAGGCGGGTAGCTTGTCGGGTCGCAGTAATCCTGTGGCCCGCCGATGTCACGGCAGGCCTGATGATTGCTGATCGCGAAAGTATTGTAGTTGGCGACAACCAGATCGAGTAATCCATCGGCATCGTAATCCAGAAATGCCGCACTGCTGCCAAAGCGGTCGTCTTCGGTGCTGGATTCCATCGCCCGATGAAACCTCCCACCGCCGTCATTCAGGTACAGTGCATTGGGCCCAAAGTGTGTCAGATAAAGGTCCGGATCGCCGTCGTTGTCGATGTCGCCCACGGCCACCCCCATGCCATACCCGCGATCGCCAATGCCGGCGGCTTCGGTGACATCGACAAAGCGTAACGTGCCGGACGGAATCAGCTCGTTGCGAAAAAGGCGATGACCCGGCGGCGAGCGGGCATCGATCGCCGCGCCGGCCGTCTCCGGTTCGAGCTGTTTGCCCTGCAGGACGAAAATATCGAGATCGTCGTCGCCGTCATAGTCCAACAGGGCGATACCGGCGCCCATGATCTCCGGCATATAGTACTGGCCGGTCGCCCCGGAATCGTGTTTGAAAACCAGACCCGACGCCCGGGCCATATCCTGGAAAACCGGTGCGATGGAGCGATTGGATTTCGTGGCTGATTTGTCGTTGCCCTCGCAACCGGCACCAGTCATGGCGCACAGACAGGCAATGGGAATAGCTGCGTGGCGACGCCATTTGCCAAACGCACTGAAACGGGCAAAGTACATCGCCGGTATTCTACTGACGTGGCACGCCGTGTCGACGACTTGTGTCTCTTGGTTATCCGGTGCTGTGGGAGCGGCTTCCAGCCGGGATCGTTCGTCGCCAATAGAAAAGGCCAGACCGCGTAGCGGTCTGGCCCGATCATGTAGTCGCCAGAAGGAGCTTAGGCGACTTTTTTGCGACGAAAGCCCATCAGACCCAACAGGCCCGAGCCCATCAGCAGGATTGCGCCTGGGATCGGAACAAGGTTGAAATACGCATCGTCCAGGCGTGGCGCACCGCCACCATTTTGGCCAACCTGGAACCGCACCGTGTCCGTGCCCGCTGGCGCGACGCCCATAACACTAAGCAGGGTCCAGGTGTCGAGCGGACCGCCCTGGGCAAGAACGTCAACAAAAGTGTCGAGGATATTGCCGCCACCGAAAAATATGATCAGGAGTTCGGCCTGACCGTTATCTCTAAGGACGTCACCATTGTTCGGGTCCAGCGCCCAAACGCTGCCTGAGTATGTTTGACCCTCAGACGCCGCGAAATCCTGATACGCGCCGGAACCGCCGAAACCTTTCAAAACGACGCTTCCGTCATGTGCGCCCGGGTTACCCGAACCACTGATAGGTTCTCCGCCGCTTGGGCACGGACCAACAACGGGAGCGGGCTCGCACTGGATACGGAACGCGTTGCCGAACGATGTCCAACCGTTGCCTGCGCCGGGAACCTCGACGCCTCCAAACGCTGGATCTTCAAAACTCGGATTGCTGAGCAGATTGGCCGATGCGGTCGATGCGATCAACGCACTTGCCACGATCCCGAGCAATACCCGGAAATACTTGTTAGTCATTGGTGTCTCCCCCTCAAGGAAATCGAATTTTGTAATTCTGCCAAGTGTTTATATGTGGACCTGACAACGCTGTCAATAGTGCATTGCAGCACAATATGTCATTTCTGTTTTATGTGAAATCATCGGGGTGTCTTGGCCCCAATTCCGGTCAGCTCTAACGGCCGTTAGCCGGTGAAATACAGCCACACTGCGGCGATCACCAGCAGGACCAGCACGCTGATGGTCGCGTCACGCTTGCGCCACTGCTCGTCGCCATCGTGGGCCGGGCCTTCCAGCGTGTCGTAGGTCAGGTTGGTGATATGCGCGTGATCCGGTGCCGGTGCGGTGAGACTGGCGATGACCAGGGTCAGGCAGGACACCACGAACAGGAAGAT
>JAOTXR010000356.1 GCA_029862285.1 Gammaproteobacteria bacterium | reverse complement strand
GCTGCGGCAATGCGGTGTTGTAGTCATGAGCGAGGAGGGCTGACTTGCGGGAAGAACTTTTGATCAACGTAACACCGCGAGAAGTTCGGGCCGCGTTGCTGGAGAATGGTGTTCTGCAGGAAGTATTCATCGAACGCGCTTCTCGGCGCGGGATAGTAGGCAATGTTTATCAGGGCCGTGTATCGCGTGTGTTGCCGGGCATGCAGGCTGCATTCATCGATATCGGTCGCGAGCGCACCGCCTTTCTGCATGCCTCGGATATTGCCAGACCGACACTAGACGAAGAGAGAGTAGACCCACCCGCGCCACCGAACATCAGTGAACTCGTGCAGGAAGGCGGTCAGATCATTGTGCAGGTGCTCAAGGATCCGCTGGGCACGAAGGGTGCCCGGCTGACCACGCATATCACTTTGCCGTCGCGCTACCTGGTTTTCATGCCGAAGGGCAATGGAGTGGGGGTTTCCACACGCATTGACGATGAAGACGAGCGTACGCGCTTGCGTACTCTGGCTGAGACTTTTGCTTCGGACGACATGACAGGAGGCTACATCGTACGCACCGCTGCAGAGACGGTTGGCGCTGAGGCGCTACGCGCAGACATGCTCTATCTGCACAAACTCTGGCAGGTTGTAACAGAGGCAGCTCACAGGGCCAGACCCGGCGAGATGGTTTTTGAGGATTTGCCATTGGAGGCAAGGGTCGTTCGTGATCTGCTCGGTGCCGACATGGAACGCATCCGGGTTGATGATGAAGAGTCTTTCGGACGCTTGCGAAAATTTGCAGAAATTTTTACTCCGGAATTTGCGCCGATGATCGAGCATTACACGGCCAACCGGCCCATTTTCGATGTGTACAGTATTGACGATGAGCTGCAACGTGCACTTGAGCGTCGTGTGCCGTTGAAATCCGGTGGTTCGCTGATCTTCGACCAGACGGAAGCGATGACTACAATCGACGTGAATACGGGTGCTTATGTCGGGCATCGCAACCTGGAAGAGACTATATTCCGGACCAACCTCGAAGCGGCCCAGGCGATTGCACGGCAACTGCGTCTGCGCAATCTGGGCGGTATTGTCATCATCGACTTTATCGATATGACCAGTTCCGAGCATCGCAGCCAGGTGTTGCAGGCGCTGGAAAAAAACCTGCTGACTGACAATGCACGCACCCAGATCAGTGACGTATCTACACTCGGTCTGGTCGAAATGACGCGCAAACGGACCCGTGAGAGTCTGGAGCACGTCTTGTGTCAACCATGCCCAACCTGCGAAGGCAGGGCATCGGTCAAAACGGCTGAGACAGTGTGTTATGAAATCTATAGGGAAGTGCTGCGGCAGTCGCGTCAGTTCGACTGTAAGGAAATGATGGTCGTGGCACACCAGGATGTAATCGAGTTGTTGGTCGACGAGGAATCCGATCTCGTTGCGGAGCTCGAGACGATCACCGGCAACCCCATCCGGCTGCAGACTGAAACGTCCTACAGTCCCGAGCAACATGATGTTGTTTTAATGTGAATTCCCGCGAGTGCACCTAGTGGCCTTGTTGTTGTCGAATTAACTGATGCTACGAACGCTCTGGAAATGGCTGGCGGCGGGTTTCTCGGTGGTTGTGATCCTGCTGGCGATCGCAATCGGCCTTTTTCGGCTGTTATTGCCACTGGTGCCGCAATATCATGAGCGTATCGAGGAATTTGCCAGCGAGGCGGCAGGCACGCCCGTGCGTATTGAAGGTATCGATGCCCGCTGGGGTTTGACCGGGCCCGAGTTGCGTTTTAGCAACGCGCAATTGCTGACCGCGGGGAGCACCGAGGTATTGTTGAGCGCGCAGCAGGGCAGCGTGGTGCTTGACCTCGGCGCGTTATTGCGCACCGGTAAGCTACAAGCCGGACAAATTGTGCTCGATGGTCTGCGACTGGAAGTTGTACGCGACGCCGGGAAAAAGTGGCAAGTCGGCGGCCGTACCCTGCAGGCTGGCAGCGGCAGCGCACCGCGGCGATTGTCTGTCGGACTGCGCGAGGCGGTCGTGGTTTTTCGCGACGAAATCAGTGGTGCCGGGCCATGGCGATTCGAGGACGTCGATCTCAACGTGGAGCTGACGAAGAACCGACTGCGTGTCGACGGCCTGATGAACCTGCCACCCGACCTGGGTGGTGAAGTTGAAGCATCGCTTGAGGCCGACGGTGACCTGGCTTCTCCGGAGACAATGCAATGGCAGGTTTACATGCGCGGTCAGGACTTGTTGCTCGATGGTTGGCGCGCGTTGATGCCGGCCGACAAGCTGACCCCTGCGGCGGGCAATGGCGACATCGTCGCCTGGCTGGCGCTCGGCGGTAATCGTTTGCAGCAGGCCAGCCTGCAGTTTGATCTCCGCGACCTGGCATTAGCCAAAAATAATGAAATCATCCGGCAGCACAATTTGGCCAGGGGACGTATCGAATTCGATCAGGTTGATTCGGGCTGGCAGGCTTCGGGGCGTGACCTCGTGATGGCCAGTGACGGGTTCACCTGGCCAACAGCGACCTTTGCTATCGAACAGGTCGGTGGTAGCGACGAAGACGGGCTGCTCTACGCCGATATCGATTATCTGCGTTTGCAGGATATCGTGCCGCTGGTGGACTGGCTGCCGGATGCAACACTCCGTACGCGGATCCTCGAACTCGAGCCGCGGGGAATTGTCGAGGACTTGTCATTTCGGATGACCCGCGAGGCGGGTCGTGTCGACAGCTACTCGCTGCGTGCAGGGTTTAGCGACCTCGGTGCCAACGCCATAGACAAGCTCCCTGGTTTTGATAGCGCCCGCGGCAATGTGCGCATGGATGCATTTGGCGGCCGCTTGCAGCTGGATCCGAGTGACATGGAAATCGACCTGCCGCAGATTATGGGTAGACCGGTGAATGCACAAAGCGTAAATGGTCTCA
>JAOTXR010000355.1 GCA_029862285.1 Gammaproteobacteria bacterium | reverse complement strand
TTGAGAGCGCTGTCCACGCCGCGCCAACGTGACAGGGCACCTGCCAGGTAAATGCGAGAGACCTTTCCGCCATGCGTTTCAGATGCAGTGAATAGAACCGCGCGTTCAATTTCCGTCACCAGGCGCATGAGTTCGGGTTTGACGATCTCGAGCAGCGTGTTGAAGATACCCGATTCATTGAGCGCCACACTGACCTGGTCGCCACGGTTCGAGGGCGCCAGACCGGTACGCATCACCAGCTTGTGTGCGGAGTCGGCGCTCATATCCAGTGAGTCAGACAAGCGTTTCAGCAAAGCATCTTCACCAAACCGAAAGTCCTGATCCGAAAGCAGGCGTCGGCCCGCCAGGACAGTTACGTAAGTTGTTGCGCGGCCGGTGTTAACGACGACGACGTTGTCGTCGCGCGACATATCGGGCAGCGAATTAACTAATCGCCTGATGCCGAGTGGTCCAATCTCCAGCGTCTCGATTTCCAGGCCGGCACGGCGAAACTCCTCCAGAAACCGTGTGACCGCCACACGGGGGCTGGCGGCGACCAGCGCCAGGCGTTCAGAGTCCCGGGTACTCTTGCGCACGGGTATGAAATCGATGACATAGTCCGACAGTTCGCCATCAATCCGGTCCTGCATAAGCGACGTGAGTATTTTTGCCTCGCTCTGGCCTGCTGCTACCTGATAGACCACCGACATGGTGCGAAAAGTGCCACCGGGCAAGGCAATAACGGCACGACGACCCGAGAATGGCGCATTGCGCAGCGCGGCCTTTAGCAATGGCGTAAGAGCATGTGGGGTTTCGAACACGTCGTCGCGCGAAACCGGATAGGCGACTGACGTTTGGGCCCTGATCTGAAGTTCGCTGTTGGCATCGCGGCGAAATTGCACTAGGTGCATGCGCTCGAGGGTCAGATCGATCCCGATCGGCCCAAAACTGTTTTTTGGGGTGGCTGCGGGGCGCCAGCGTGTAGCAAGTCGGGCCAACGCGCTCATGCGAGGCCTCCCGCAAGAGTGCGCATGATTATTTTTGTACTGTGCTCAATGATGAGCCGCCCAACTGGAATTTTCTGGCCGCGAGGTAGAGCACATGTTGGATTGGGCTTTTCCGCCCGTCGGAAAAGGCCTGGTTTGATCGATGGGGCGCCGGTGATCGAGAGTCCGCGATCAAAAATCCTTTTGTTCATGTTGCGGCGTATTGCTCACGCGAGCCCTTGTGATTACTGATCGCCGATAATTTCGCCGGTGATGGAATCGAAGCGCCACCCGCCGGTACTGCCGGTAGACAGGCCGAGTACACCGGTACTCACGACGGTAACCGTGTTGCTGGTGCCGAGCGGATTTTCCGGGATACCTTCCTTGAGGTAGGGTCCGAACCTGAACTGGGTGGCATCAAAGCCGGTGCAGGCCTGACCGGACGAGTTAGTGAAATTGACCAGCTGTAACGGAAACGAAGCTGTGCCAGCTGCGCCGGTCTGATTGGCACCAGTGGGGCAGACCGCAGCGGTGGCGGCTACATTGCCGGGGTATGCACCATGCTGCTGGCGATACAACTCCGCCACTGCACGCAGACTGGCCAGGTTGCTATCGAAAGCAGATTGTCTGGCGTCGTCAGTTGTAGCCGAGAACTGCGGTACGACGATGGCCGCCAGGATTGCGAGGATGATCACCACAATCAGCAGCTCCACCAGGGTGAAGCCGGTTTGGCGTGTTGTCTTCGATGTGTAGAGCATGGGTTTTCCTGCCGGGTTTTCAGACTGCTATGGAAAATATCGGCCGCAGGAGGCGGCTCTTGAGACGCTGCGGTCGAAAACTGTGACCGGCATCACTATCTGCTTTTAAATCAATGGGTTGAGTTTGGAGTATCCCCTTGTGGTGTATCATGTTACCGCCCGGGAGAGCTTGAATATAGGCAGGATCAGCGAGCTCACCAGGACCCCGACCACCACGCCCATTACGAGTAGCATGACCGGTTCAGCCAGCTTGGACACCCGATCCAGCCGTTTTGTCAGCTCGCGTTCATAGAAATCCGCAACCCGGGTCAGTACCGGTGCCAGGTTGCCGGCTTCCTCGCCGGTGCTAACCATCTGACGGACCAGCGGCGGAATAAAGACAGCTTGCTCGAATGCCCTCGCTATGCCACCGCCTTCCTGTACGCGACTCTCGACGTCGCGAATAAATCGTCGGAAACGGACATTACGCACGACGTCGCGGCAGGATTCCAGCGCATCGGGCACGTTCACACCGTTCGACAGGGACAATCCCAGTACCCGAAAAGACTGGACGAGATACAGTTCGATCGTGATTTGGCGTAAACCGGGAATTCGCAGTTTCCAGCCATCGACAAGTTCACGCCCGTTGGGTGAGGCCAGCCACTGACTCATGGCCCAGACCGCCACGACCAGCCCCGCGAGCAGATAGATCCAGTAATTGATCAGTGTGTTACTGGCCCACATCAATGCAATAGTGGTTGCCGGTAGTTGATCCTGTATAGCGACAAACATGGTGCCAAATTTCGGGAACACTACCGTCAACACGAAGATTACGACAGCAACTGAGAAAAACGCCAGGAATCCCGGATAGGACATGGCCGACATCAAGTGATTGCGCAGCTCCGTTTGTTTTTCTTCCATGCGGGTGAGCTGCACCAGGACGTCGTGCATGAACCCGCCGTTCTCACTGGCTGCAACCAGGCTGATCCAGGTTGAGTCGAATACCTCCGGATGTTGAGAAATTGCATAGGAGAAACTCTTGCCGGCTTCGATCTGCGCAGCCAGGGCGTTGATCAGCTCGCGTAATGGTGCCTTTTCTGTCTGACGCGCGAGTCCGCTCAATGCCGCGTGCAGGTTCATGCCGTTTTCCAGCATCAGCGCCAGTTGCTCGGTCAAAAATAAACGGTCAGCCGGTGTGACGCCACGACGTCGCCAGCTAA
>JAOTXR010000049.1 GCA_029862285.1 Gammaproteobacteria bacterium | reverse complement strand
TTCAGGACTTATCCCCATAAAACAGGCACTGTTGATTATGGCCGTACTACTTGTTGCAGTGCTGGCTCTCGCGACGCAGCTCAATTTGGCGTTTCAGTTGATTCTGGGAATCTATTTTGTATCAACAGTCTTGTATTCGATGTTTTTCAAGTCCCTGGCCATTCTCGACGTTTGCGTCCTGGCATCGCTTTATACGCTAAGAGTGATCGGCGGCGGCGTTGCGATCGGTGCCGAGTGGTCGTTCTGGCTGCTGGCTTTTTCAATGTTCTTTTTTATTAGCCTGGCGCTAGCCAAGCGCGTGTCGGAATTGACAAACATAAAAACCGGCGACAGTGAATGGATTCGGGGACGAGGCTACCAGGTCGGCGATTTGCCGGTCTTGATCAATGCCGGCGTGTCATCGGGTCTGTTATCGATATTGGTCGTGGCCTTGTATATCAACGCTGATAAAGTGTTGCAGATGTACGCGTTCCCTCAATTATTGTGGCTGATCTGTCCTTTGCTGCTGTATTGGATTGGACGGGTTTGGATAATCACTACTCGCGGCCTGATGCATGAGGATCCTATTTTGTTCGCGATACGTGACCGCGTCAGCCTGCTGACCGTTTTGTGTGGCGCATTGGTGGTTGTCAGCGCGGTTTTTCTGCCCGTGTCGTTTTGATGGGTAAATACCGCAGTTGGGGATACAGTCCGGCGCAGGACCAGGCCGCTGTCCGGCCCGGCTGGCGGGATTTTTCTCTTGAATCAATCGAGGGTTCACTACTGCCGTATGGCAATGGACGCAGCTATGGCGATTCCTGTTTGAATTCGGCCGGGCGCGTCATCGATTGCCGTCAACTGAACAGGTTCATCGCGTTCGATCGGGAGCAAGGAATACTACGTTGCGAAGCGGGCGTGAGTTTCGAAGCGATACTTGAAGTAATCGTGCCCGCCGGCTGGTTTCTGCCCGTAACTCCCGGTACCAAGTTTGTCACCGTTGGTGGAGCGATAGCCAATGATATTCATGGCAAGAACCATCATCGTGACGGAACAATCGGCCGGCATGTCCGCAATTTCGAATTACTACGCTCTGATGGGCAGAAGTTATTGTGCAGTCCAGAGAGCAACCCCGAGTTTTTCAGCGCCACTATAGGCGGGCTTGGATTGACCGGTTGCATTAGTTGGGCGGAAATGCAGCTGATTCCGATTTCCTCGTCCACGGTTGATGTCGAAACCAGTGTTTTCCACGGCCTCGACGAATTTTACGAGCTATCGGCCGCTGCTCACGAGGACTATCAGTACACGATTGCGTGGCTCGATTGTGTCGCGGAGGGTGACAGGTTTGCCCGTGGCATATTCATGAAGGCAAATCACTCCGCAGGCGGGGGTATACACCCGGCGAAGAAATCCAGTCTGCCTCTCTCAGTGCCGATCAACTTTCCCAAGTGGGCTCTGAACAAGTACTCGGTAAAAGCCTTCAATACCTGCTATTTCTATAGTCAAAAACGCCATGCTGGTACGAATACCAGGCAGCAGTTTGATCCGTTCTTTTATCCGTTGGACGGCATTGAGAACTGGAACCGAATCTACGGTAAAGATGGTTTCTTTCAGTACCAGTTCATTGTTCCCGGGTCCGAAAAGCTGGTTATGGATGAGTTGCTGCGGCAAATTGTCTCATCGGGACTGGGTTCCTTTCTGGCGGTTCTAAAAGAATTTGGCGCTAAGAAATCCCCGGGAATGTTGTCTTTTCCGCGGCCGGGGATCTGCCTGGCATTGGACCTCGCCAATCGTGGAACACGGACTCTCAGAGTACTCGATGAGCTGGACCAATTGGTCATGAAAGCTGGTGGGATAGTCTATCCGGCAAAAGACAACCGTATGTCCGGCGGGGCATTCCGGGCCTACTATCCACAATACGAAGCATTTTCCCGTTACATTGATCCCCGGTTCAGCTCTGATTTCTGGAAGCGAGTCACTAATGGAACATAAGTCTGGCGAAGGCATCGTCGTTTTCGGGGCAACCTCGGCGGTCGCCCAGGCACTGGCACGCTTGCATGCTGCGGCGGGCGACTCACTGTTGCTGGTTGGGAGAAACGAACAGCGCCTGCAGGACCTGGTAAATGACCTCGGTGTTCGTTCCGGACAGGACGTTCAATCGCTACAGGCAGATCTGGCGCATATTGACGGACACCCCGACCTCGTCAATACGATAAATGAACGCATGGACAATGTGAGCAAATACTATTTCTTTCATGGCATCCTGCCTGACCAACAGCATTGCGAGCGTTCCTGGGCGGCCACTTTTGATGTACTGAATACCAACTTTCTGAGCATAGCATCCTTGCTTACACTGATAGCCAATCGCGTGAGCGAGGAATCCAATCGCAGCCTCGTCATTGTATCGTCGGTGGCGGGCGACCGTGGACGGCAATCAAACTACGTCTATGGCACCAGTAAGGGGGCACTCAACACCTTTTTGGAGGGTCTGCGCAATCGTTTGCACAAACACGGCTGCCACGTAATGACTGTTAAGCCGGGTTTCATCGATACACCAATGACTGCGGCTTTCAGCAAACAAAATTTCATGTGGGCCACGCCCGAAAAGGTAGCGTCAGACATCTACAAGGCCGCCAATAAACGTAAAGACCAGTTATATACCCCGTGGTTCTGGCGTTACATCATGTTTGTAATTCGCCATTTGCCGGAGCCGATCTTCAAGCGACTTGACCTCTAGTTATTATTGGGAACACAAAAAGTATGAGTAAGTACATTCCACTAATTCTATTTACCGTTCTGACGAATTTTTCGTCTCAGGTAATGCTCAAGAAGGGCATGACCAGTATTGAGCAATTTGAGGTGTCACTGTCGGGTGTATTCTCATCTGCGTCGACGATCTTTCTCAACCCATGGATCATCTTTGGTGCCTTCGTGATGATTGTGAGCATGACGTCACACCTGGTGGTCTTGTCTCGTGTTGAAATCAGCTACGCATACCCTTTCCTCGGCCTTTCTTTCGTGCTGATTACCATGTGGGGGTATTTTGTGCTCGAGGAAGGGGTAAATTTTTGGCGCGTTCTTGGCGTAATACTGATATCCGCTGGTGTGGCCGTCGTGGCCCGTACCTAGGCTGGCTTTAGAGGCACGGACTAAACAATGAAACACATAATTTTTGGCGGCGATGGTTTTTTGGGAACGGAGTTGACCAGGAAACTAACGGCCCGGGGCGAGCAGGTGCTCATATGTGACAGGAAGCAGACCCCGAGCTCGGGGATCTATAAGCCCGATAATGTTCGATATCTCGCAATGGATGTGCGAGACAAAGATAGTTTTGCTGCCATCCCCGTCGAATCCGGCGACATCGTTTACCATTTTGCCGCAGAACTGTTGGTGCCGATCATCAAGCGGGCGGACCGTAAGGACTATTTTTGGCAAGCACTGTATGTTGGCACTCAGAATGTGCTGGATTTCATGCAGCAAAATGGCCTGAGAAATCTGATCTATTTCACTACCGACATGGTGTACGGCCATACCTTGCAGGACCCGCGCACAGAGGATCATCCAAGAGCTCCATTAGGTCCGTATGGCGAAGCCAAGTATCGGACGGAATTATTGTGCGAAGATTACCGCACGAAGGGTTTCAATATTCCGATTTTTCGGCCACGACTCATAATTGGTCCGGGTCGTCTGGGTATTCTCGAAAAGCTATTCAAGCTGATTGACATGAATTTGCCCGTGCCGACTATCGGCAATGGTAAAAATTATTATCAGTTTATCTCGGTCAGCGATTGCGCGGAGGCGTGCCTGTCTGGGGTCGCCGCCGGCTTTCCGAATGAGGCCTATAACCTGGGTTCGTTAAATCCTCCGACGGTCAATGAGCTGTTGAAAACACTTATCAAGGAGGCTGGTAGCCGGTCCTTCCTGATTCCCACCCCGGCATCGGCTGTAAAATTCGTCCTGGCAACGCTCGACCGGTTTAATATTCCGCTCATGGACCCGGAACAATATCTGATCGCGGATGAAACCTGTGTGCTAGACGTATCAAAGGGCGAGCGTGATCTAAACTGGGTTCCTAAAGACCATGATACCGACATGTTACTTGCCGCGTATCGTTCTTATAGAAATCCGGGTGACTAAGTAGTGGCACGCGTTCCGATTTGGGATGGATGGCGAGGTCTCGCCATAAGCCTGCTATTAATTGGCCATTTTTTTCCGATTGGCATTTTCGACTGGGCGCGGATGGGCGTTGATTTTTTCTTCGTCCTCTCCGGCATGTTGATGAGCAAGATTCTCTTTGAGAAACGGATGAAATTGACCGATTTCTACGTGCGTCGATTCAGTCGCATATTTCCCGCGCTGATAATGTATGTGGCCGTTGCCTACGCGGTGGCGACCCTGGCGAGCTGGCCGTACTCTCCTGGTGAGATCGTTGCCAATCTGGTTTTCATACGGACGTATTGGCCGGCCGACCCTCACATCTGGGATGCGATCGTCCCCATTGGCCACCTCTGGTCTCTGAATGTCGAAGAACACGCCTATGTCTTGATGAGCATAATGACGATTCTGTATCAACGGAATAGAAATGCTGCAACGACCCTGATCGTTCTCGGGCTTCTATCTATAGCAATTGCCTTCTATCAGTCCAGCGGGGACAACCTGCATCCACGTTCTCTAATTCGAACTGAGTGTGCAATTAGTTTCGTGTTCCTATCCGCCGGCTACAATCTGGTAAAAAACCGCTACAACATTCGACCGCCGAAGATTCTTCCGGTATTGACAGTGATACTTGCGATGTTGTGTTACCTGAAAGTCGTGCCGTTGGCAGCCAGTTTTTCTCTGGCACCGATCCTGCTTGCGTTTACGGTCAATCACCTGGTCGATTCTGCCGGCCCCATGCAGGCGGTTCTGGATTTCAAACCGCTTCGCATGATGGGCTTATGGTCCTATTCTATCTACTTATGGCAGCAGCCATTTTATATGTTCAGCTACACGTTGCCGGCGCCTGCCATAACGGGCGTTATACTGGCAATAATAATTGGCTACCTGTCCTTCTCTTTCTATGAAAACCCGACGCGTAGCTGGATCAACAGAAGATGGACAAGAAAATACGAGGTTGTTTCCTGAGTCGGGCGACCGAGACTAGTCAATAATCTGGTACAGCGTGAGTTCTGGGTTCGCGTGGCGTTCCGTCAGTCGTGACCTCTGTCGGGAAATAACGGCCTGAATCTTGTTATTGGGCATAATCGTTTCGAAGTTGTCAGTGAGCACATAGTCGCAGCGACCATCAAAGACCCGCTGGTCGTCGTATTCCAGAATTGACCGGCGGCCAGTAAAAAACATCAGAACCCTCGGTTTCCAGAACACAATACAGCTGTCTTCCTCGAGATTGTCACGAATATAGCGGAACATTTCCTGACTGGCGTCGGAATAGGGGCCGGACAGTACCGGTTTTTCATCGGCAACTGCGCTCCAGGATTCGGCAGTCGCGAAAAGGACGGGCACACACGCTGCAAGCAGGAGCAAAAAGGCCGACCTGGATACCCATAGTGATCGATCAACGACTCTCGATAACACTTGCGACGCCTCGAAAAACCCGGCAACGCCAAAATACAGGTAAAACGGAAGTACCGGTAGTATGAAACGGATACCCTGGCGGAATGGAAAAACGATCAATATCCCCATGTGCATTACGACAAAAATAATAAGCACGTAATCGGTGCGCAGGCGTTTGATCAATCCGAATAATACCAACGGCGCAAACAGGACGACGTACAGCACGTTGTTAGTGGCAAGAAACTCGGCGGGGAGCTTCAGATAATAGACTGAATTTGTTGCGACCAGACTGATGAATTCGCCGATGCTCGCAAAATTGAAATGCCCGCTGGATACGTAGGACGACAGTCCCTCAGAGCCAAGGCTTTTACTTAGAAAGATACCAATGCCGGTCACCAGGTAGGGCAGTATCCAGATTGCCGGTGCGGTCTTGACGCCTTGCAACAGACCCCGGACTGTATTCGCATCTCGTCGCCCGGCGAGCGTTAGCAATTGCACAAACGCCAGAGTGGGAATTAACGCCAGGCCGTGCGTGCGTATGCTGTAGGCAGCAAGGATGCATAAACCGAGTATTAACTGACGGACGGCCGACAAACGCGCCGCTGTGCCCTTCACCACATATCGATCGATGAGTAATAATGAGAGCGCGGTGAAGAACCAAAACGGGATATCCGAATGGACATGGTTTTTTAGCTCAACCAGGGCAGGACTGATGCCAATCAGAAAGACAGTCACAAGGTTCCATGAGTCGGGCAGGCGCCCACGCAGCAATAAAAAAGTGACCACCTGAATCCCAAGGAGAAAACCGATAATGAGCGTTCTCATGGCCGGCAACGAATCGCCGAATACTGCGACTACCGGGCTCAAAAGGAGCGGAAACCCCCAAGGGTAATAGGCGGGACCGATCATATGGTCAGTGGTTGAGTATTTCGTCCGATAGTCAACCAGCTCGGCCAAGGGCTCGTGAGCAGAATTCGCAATGGCTTTGGCCTGATGAATATAGGCAGCAAAATCGCCGCCCCAGCCATGCCCAGCCTCGAGCGAGGTCAAATGCAATGCAGCCGTCAGGGCAATGCCGACAAACAGTATCGATAGGCTTCGCATTCCCGTAATCCCGGTCACCGAGTAAAGACGAGTTTTCGTGACAAGAAGAAGTTAACTGTCATTCCCATTAACGATCCCACTGCAACGCCGAATACCGGGTTGGCTGCGATGTAAGGGTAACGGCTTACGAGAAAGGCGTACGTGCCATAGTTCACGATTCCGCCGGCTATATTCACACTCGCAAACAAGAGCCATTCCCGCGAGGGTTCGTTAGAGCTTTTGAAGGTGAAACGGCGGTTCAGAAACCACGTTACGCTGGCGGCACAAAGATATGAGACGACACGAGCCGAATAGAGACCCATGCCGCCAAACAGTATGGCTACATACAGGACGCCAGTGTCTACCAGGAACCCAACTGTTCCCACTATTCCGAAAAATAAGAATTGCTTTGGAAGAAGAGAGGGTTCGTCTGCTTCGGCGGTTTTCACTTTGTTTGAGTGAGTTCTGCGGGGCCGGCAATAGTCAGGTAATTCAGACGCTTCATTTCCCGTCGACCATGCGTGACTGTATCGAGTATCAAACCTGAGGAGAAAGAAAGAAATGCCAGAATCATCAAGGCGCTGGCGAGAATTGCAGTGGGAAATCGCGGAACTAATCCGGTGTTCAGGAATTCCATCACTATTGGCCAGCCGGTCCAAATGGAAGCAGCTACCAGTAGCCCCGCAATAGTCGAAAAGAAGAGCAGCGGTTTCTCTTGCTTCACCAATATGCCGATAGTCTTGAGGATTTGAAATCCGTCCTTGTAGGTGTGCAGTTTGCTTTCGGAGTCTTCGGGGCGCTCTTTGTACGGCGTTTCAACTTCACCTACCGGCATTCTGAGTTCCAGTGCATGAACCGTGAGTTCCGTCTCTATCTCGAACCCGGTGGACAGGGCGGGAAAGGACTTCACAAACCGGCGAGAAAAAACCCGGTATCCGGACAGCATATCGGAGAATTGATTTTCAAAAATGAAACCGACCAACGCAGTAAGGGTACGGTTACCGAAACGATGACCAAACCGGTAGGCTTTCTCTGCCTGGCTCGTACGAGACGCGTTTACCATATCCAATTGATGATTCAGGAGATGCTGGATTAGCGATGAGGCACTCGCGGCATGGTAGGTATCGTCACCATCTACCAATACGTAAATGTCTGCTTCGATATCTGCAAACATCCGACGCACGACATTCCCTTTGCCCACCCTCGGCTCGCTACGAACGATAGCGCCCGCATCCCGGGCCACCTCGGTGGTGCGATCGGTCGAGTTATTGTCATAGACATACACGCGCGCGCCAGGGAGGCTGGCCTTGAAATCACGAACGACAAGCGGAATTGTCGATTCCTCGTTGTAGCACGGAACCAGGACGGCAACTTTGCGATTGGCAAAGTTCTCATGGGTATTAGAACTCGAGCTCGCGCTCTCAAGGGGTGTTTCTATCAAGCTGTTACTCCAGTGTCCTGGCTACCCAAGTTCCGGTTCGGATTGGCGAACGCGCATAGTGTACGGAATTCCTCAATGCGGTTCCAGCACGGAAATCGGTGGCTGGATCAATGCTGTTCAGAGTAAACGCGGGTCGCGCACAAGGTAGATTGAGCACGGGGTATGCTTCGCTTTTCCCGGTTTCTTTGCATCCAAAATGATGTCCGGTAAAATGCCCGGGCCTCACCCAATCTCCAGACCAAATCATGTCTTTACCAGATAAACGCACTGCCTTCGGCGCTAGCGAGATCGCACTCATCGGTTTGATTGTGCTGGGTGCAACGCTGCGGTTATGGGACATCGGCGGCAAAGCCATATGGCTGGACGAAGCCTACAGTATCTGGATTGCCAATCACTCGCTTTGGCAGGGTGTCCGGTTGGTTGCACAGGTAGATTTCAATCCGCCTTTGTACTACGTCTTTTTATCGCTTTGGCAATCCGTCTTTGGCGATGGGCAGGTTGCGGTTCGCATACTATCGGCATTATTCAGTACGGCCGCTATACCATTCTTGTTCAGTTTTACGAGGCGGATTTGTGACGACAAATTAGTTGCCCTTGTGGCTGTGCTGTTACTGGTCTTCTCCTCGTTTCAGGTTCACTACGCACAAGAGACACGCATGTATAGTCTTTTGGTTCTGGTGGCTGCAATGGCCATGTTCTTTGCGGTCGGTTGCCTTGATGACCTTCACGAACGGCGGCTGGCCTGGCGCGATTGGCTCAGGCCGCGAAGTTGGCGACAGCCTGGCACCGGCATGGCTGTGGGTCTGTCAGTTTCGCAGACGGCAATAATGTTGACTCACAACACAGCTACCGTTTTCTTTCCACTGGCGTTGAATGGGACGGTATTCGGAATCTGGCTATACCAGCGAATTTCCAATCGGCCGACCTCGATGCGCGCGATTTCCTCACCCTGGTTTCTGGGCAATTGGATAAGAATCCAGGCGGTAACACTGCTCTTATGGCTGCCGTGGGCGATTCCGTTCGCGCTGCAGGGGATGCGCGCCGACCAGGATTTCTGGTTGGACGCGCCATCGATCAGCACGTTTATCACTACGATCAACAATTTCAATTTCGCACATATCCCGCAATGGATTCACACCCGCGCGGTATTTCTTTTGTATGCAGGCCTCGTGTTGCTGGGGATTTTGAACTGGCGTCGCCGTCTGGCATGGGTGATGCTGATGTTGGCCTTCATGTCGCTGCCACGACT
>JAOTXR010000032.1 GCA_029862285.1 Gammaproteobacteria bacterium | reverse complement strand
TCGCTGGTGCTGGCCTGGGTCCTGGAATGGACACCGGAGGGCGTCAAGCTCGAAGTCGATGTCGATCGTTCCGAATCGGTTGCACCCTACCCCGGTCGCAAAATGACCTACGGCATCATTGGTCTGCTGACCGTTGCATTGACCATTTCGATCACATTGAACGTGACCGGCCTGCGTGACGCCGAACAGACAGCAAGCATTTCTCAACGCAACTCGTCGATTGCGGTACTTCCGTTCGAGAGCCGCAGCACGGACCCGGAAAATGCACTGTTTGCCGACGGCATACACGATGACCTGCTGACAGGTCTTGCCAACATCCAGGCATTGAAAGTCATTTCGCGAACCTCGGTACTCAAATATCGTAACCCGACGCGTAACCTGCCCGAGATCGCCAGCGAACTGGGGGTCAATACCGTGCTCGAGGGTTCGGTACAACGTGCCGGTGACAACGTTCGGGTCAATGTGCAGCTTATCGATGCCCAGACCGATGAACATATCTGGGCCAAGATCTATGACCGGGAATTGACCGCGAAAAATATTTTCCGCATCCAGAGTGAGATCTCGGCGGAGATTACCAATGCGTTAAGAACGCAACTGACACCGGAAGAGCAGGGCCGCATGGCGGCCATACCGACGGAGAATCTGGAGGCCTACAGTCTTTGCATGGCGGGTCGCGGCAACGTTTACAAACGTCGACTCGAGACCTTGCAGGAGGCGCGCCAGCAATATCAGGATGCGATCGAGCTGGATCCGGAGTACTCCTTTGCTTATTCGGGACTGGCCGACAGTATCTTGTTGCTGATGATCAATCACAAAGCCATCCCACAACCCGAGGCTCATCGACTGGCCAGACAGGCATTGGAGAAGGCGCTGGCACTGGACGACAAAAATGCCGATGCCTACGCTTCTCTGGGTTTGCTAAAAATGAATATGGGACAACGCGAAAAAGACGGTGCAGAATTTGCGGAGGCTGAGGCGGCGTTTCGCAAAGCCATCGAGCTGAGTCCCAATCATGCCCAGGCTTATACCTGGTTTGCCAGCCTCAAGAGTGTCCAGCTCGATTTGGACGGCGCCGCAGCACTCCACAAAAAATCATTGGTCCTCGATCCACTGGCGCGGATACCGCGATCCAACCTGGCCGGTCTGTATGCCCAAATGGGACGTAACGATGAAGCATTGACAGAATGGTTGGAAGGCGTACGCATTAATCCCGAGTGGCCCACGGCTTACGACAATGTGGCCATTCACCTGGCCGGGCTCGGCCGCCTGGACGAAGCCTATGCCTGGTCGATCAAGGCACGCGAACTAAACACCGATCCGCTGGCCGCTCAGAGTCTGATAGGTGTATTGCTGCAGTTTGGCGAGACTGAGCAGGCCAGCGCGGTCCTGTCCGGTCTGCCGGAAGATCATCCGTTGTATCCGATCGTCGATGGCTTCCAGAAGATGTTTGTTGGCGACTATCGGGAAGCCATCGTTTCGTGGGAACAGGCGATAGCCGCGGGTTTCAAGAGTTCGAAAGAATTCTTGGTCGATCCCATGTCCGATTCGGCACTGTTAATCGGTGATTTTGCAAAATCGCTGGACTACGCGCTGCACCTAAACCCCGCCCTGGCGGATCCGGATTTTGAGGTCGATACAGAAAATGCCCACAACGCCCTGAAGTATGCTTACCTGTTGTTGCGTGAGGACCCTGCCAACGCACGTGCGCAGGCATTGCTGGACGAAACCCTGAGCGTCGTCGAAACGATGCCCCGTCTCGGCATGGCCGGGCATGGCAGTCGTGACGTTCAGATTCTCGCTTTGCAGGGTAGGCCGGACGAAGCCCTGGCCAGGTTGAGACAGGCATTCGATCAGGGGTTCCGCGGTTCGCGGATTTACGATAACTGGAATCTCAGCGAAGACCCTTATCTGGAGTCCATCCGCGATACCGACGCATTCCGTTCCGTTCAGAGCGACATACGGTCCGCCGTTGCCGTCATGCAGCGACGCGTACAGACCGCGCGTAGTAATGGCAACATCGAACCGATCCTCTCGTCGACGCGGCGTGAAAGCACCTGATTAACGAAGCGAACGGGTCAAGTCTGCGCATTACGCATTTCCTTTTTGGCAGATCGCGGCAAGTCACCGCTCCTTTGAGTTCGCCCGGTTGCTCCTAAGCGGTTGCGCGTGCTGCGCTGGCCTGGTCGCGGCGGTTAATTTCACCGGCCAGGGCAAGGTAGGCCAGGGCGCCGCGCGAATTCTTATCGTAGTACATTGCCGGCATGCCATAACTGGGTGCTTCAGCCAGACGCACGTTGCGCGGAATTATCGTGCTGTAAACACGATCTCCGAAATGCATGATCAATTGTGAAGAGACTTCGTTCGAAAGATTGTTGCGTGGATCAAACATCGTGCGCAGTATGCCCTCGATATGGAGCTGCGGGTTCACCGCACCACCGATCTGCTCGATTGTGTTGATCAGCGCAGACAACCCTTCGAGCGCATAGTATTCGCACTGCATTGGAATCAACACGCCGCTCGCGGCGGTTAATGCATTGACAGTCAGTATGTTCAGTGCCGGCGGACAGTCGACAAAAATATAATCGTAGCGATCCAGCACCGGCTTGAGCGCTTCACGCAAACGGCTTTCGCGGCCCTGCTCATTGATCAGGCCCACTTCGGCTGCCGTCAGGTCGGAGTTACCCGGCAACAGGTGAAACCCCGCCTGTTCCAGATCGACAATGGCATCGACTGCGCTGGCTTCGCCGAGCAACACTTCACAGGTAGAGACAGGCAGCTCACGTTTGTCGAGCCCGCAACCCATCGTCGCATTGCCCTGCGGATCCATGTCGACCAGCAACACTCGACGGCGGGTGGCCGCCAACGAGGCACAGATATTCACGCACGTCGTGGTTTTGCCCACGCCGCCTTTCTGGTTTGCTACTGCGATGATTTTGGCCATCGGTGTTGTCAGTTCTTTGCGATCACGACGAGGTGTCTCTGGGCCTTCAGACCGGGTACATCCACACGCTGCAATTCGCGTATCCGCCATGCCTCGGTGAGCTCGCGCATCTCATCGACCGGTTCGCGACCTTTCATTGCAAGCAATATCCCGCCCGGTGCCAGCAATCCTTCGCTGAGTGTTGCAAGCTCCGGCAACGCCGCCAGCGCGCGGGCCACCACGGTATCAAAGCGCGTTGGCGGCCGGTAGTCCTCGACCCGGGTGGTCACAATTTCGACGTTTCCCAGGCCGAGCGTGCGTGTCACGTGGCCGAGAAAGCGCGTTTTCTTGGCAGTAGCATCGACCAGGGTAAATTTTCGGTCAGGATCCGCGATTGCCAGGGGAATGCCCGGGAGTCCGGCACCGGTTCCGATATCGACGATGCGTGTCCCGTGCAATCGTGACAATGCTGACAGACTATCGAGTAAATGGTAACTGATCTGTTGTCCCGGATCGGTTACGGCGGTGAGATTGTAAGCCCGGTTCCATTGGCCGAGGAGTTCGAGGTAATCGATCATCTGCCCGGCACGATTGCCGGGCAGAATAATACCAAGTTGCTTTGCGCCGTCGAGCAGCGGCGCCAGCGCGTCTGCACTCATCGCACTTGAGCGATCAGTACTTGCCGATAGCGTTGATAAACCAACCGTCGTGATCGTAATCCAGGTTAGTCAGATCATCCGAGAAATCGGTGAAGTTGTAACCCACGCCCAGGCGGAAGTGATCGTTCATGTGCCGGTCCAGCGACACCAGCCAACCATCGCGGGTGCTTCCGGCCTCGTCGACGTCGAGTGTGCGATATTCGAGCATGGCGTCCCAGCGACGAATCAGGTGATAACGGCCCCGCAGTGCGAGGAAGTTCGTCGTGCTTTCAAACCACCGCCCGAAGTCGCGATCGACACGAAGTTCGCCACTGCGTTGTGCCAGCTTGCCACCGAGTTCCCAGCGCGGATTCAGACGGTAAATACCTTCCAAAGACACGACGTGCGAACGTTGATCCGTACCACCGCCGATCTGATCCGGCGCCGGCAAGTCATACAGGAAGGTGTATTTCGCCAGCAGGTTCAGACGGCTGTTTGCCACTGGCCGGTAGGCGAAACCGAGACCGGCTTCGCTAAACACGGCGTTGTCATCACGGTCGCTCAACGTACGATCTTCAGTTTCCGAATGATTGATGCGCGTCAGCAAGCGCCAGTCTTCGTTGAGTTTCAAATCCAGGCGATTGGTCGTCAGCACCTGGCGCACATCGGAGACACCGGTCTCATTGCGATACTCCGCTTTACCGCGCCAGTTGATGCGGTTGCTGCGATAATTTGCGGTGACCGTGCCCGCGTCGCGATCTATCGCGCCCGTCTCGGTTTCCAGTTCGCCATTTTGTGCCGAAACACCAAAGGCCCAACCCGAGCCCAGATCGAAATCCAGACCAAACACATGGGCGATACCGGCCTGGCCGCGGTCTTCGACAAACTGCCGCTCGTTGAACAACGTCGCCTGATCGGTAATGCGTGACCGATGACCCAACGCCATCTTGGTGCCGGGTTCGCGCAGATCGGTACGATCGACTGACTGGGTAAACGTGCCATAGACTTCGTGACGATCGTCCAGACGATAATCGAGATTCAGCAACGCGCCATTACCACGGTGACCCGTACTGTATTCACCATGCAGCGTCGTGCTGCCATTGACATTGATACTGGCACCAACGGTTGCCAGATCGTTGTTATCGTAACTGCCGCTGTCATTCTCGATGGTGAACTGACCGATACCGTAAACCTCGACCGCATCGCTCAGGATATGGCTGTAACGCAAGGCCAACAAAGTGCCGTCAGCGGTGCTGCCCAGGCGCGTTTCTTCCACGCCGCGCAGTTCGCCGGATAACTTGCTGCGATCCGCCAGTGCATAGTCCGCCTGCAGACTGATTCGCCGGTCTTCATCGACACTTTCACGCTCGACCACGCTACCGCGCGCTGAAAAATCGAGCCGCGGTGACAATTTGCCGGTCAGTTCCACACCGTATTCTGTGGTATCGACGCCCGGGTCCCGCCGTGCAACCGAGTAGTTATCATCGGTACGACGGTACCAACCGCCACCGACCCACTCGTTATCGGTATTCATCGCTTCGCGTGAATTAACCCGTGCCTCGATACCCCAGGCATCGCCCTCGCGACCCGCCGAGACCGGCGTAATCGAATCGAAGGTCAGACCACCGTCCGACGATTGAAAACGATTGGCCTGCGACGCTTCGCTTTGGGCAAACTCGGCCTTCACATAGGTGCCCTCACCAGGCTGCCACACGATATCGCCACCGAGCAGACCGTAATCTTCGCTGTCACGGTTTTCGTTGACGATCGTTGCGCCAATTGCGATGTCGTCGGTAATCCAGTGACTCGCGCGACCGCCCATGGCGACCTTGTCCGGACGGAAGCTGTTTGGGAGATACTCGTAATCAACCAGCAATACCGGTTCATCACCGTCGAGCGGTGTGTCTTTGATCAGTCCCGGTGCATGCAGACGGGTTACCTGCATCAAGGGGCGTGACAGGATTATCCGGCCCTGGATCTCATCGACTTCGTAATCGACACCACGTTGCAGCGTGATCAGCTCGCGAACCCGATTGCTGTCGCGATCACGCACTTCGATCCAGGCTTTCTCACTGCCGGGCAGTATGTCCTGGTGCTTGAGGTAATACAGACTGCCACCGGTACCGCTGAATTCCGAATGACCGAAGGCGCTCTGTGCTTCGGAAACGAAGGCTATAGCCTCAGTCTTCGCCTGCCCCTTCGAGGTTACATTCAGACTCTCGTGCTGATATTGGGCGCCATAGAGACTGCGGTTGTACTGGGCAAACTCATTGCCGGTAAACCCGGTGTGGAAGTTGCCCCAGGTAGCCCGTGACCGGTCCCAGTCGGCCCGGAAATAGAAGCGGCCCTGTGTATCAGTGTCGCTGATCGTGGTCGAATCATCGCCATAAACCGGGTAATAACGATCCGGATCCAGGCGCCGCAACACACTCTGCGGATCTTTATCGAACAGGTTGCTAAATAAGTCGCCAATCTCCTCTTCCGTGCTGTCCAGCTGTGCGGTGATCAGGTATTTGCCTTTAATCTTGCCCTTCAGATAAAACGCCAGGCGGCCTTCGACCAGCAGATCGTCGTCGTATCGATCGTCGGCGGCCAGCGGTTCGATGCTGCCCGACACGTTGTTGTCTGACACGGTCAAATCTGCCAGTGCGACCATAAAAATATGTTTGCCGGATACTTCAACCGGTAGCCGCTTGCGCGTCGTGACGCTACCGCGTTCGTCAATCAGCTCGACATCGAAGTTGTGCTTCCCGACCGGCATGAGGTACTCGACGGCATATTTGCCGGTGCTATCGAGGGGTACCGGTTCACCGTTGATACGCAAACCCATGCTGCTGCCAATGTCCTGGCCATTAATGCGAACGCGACTGCCGTTGACCGGTATGCGCTGTAACCGCAGGTCACTGCGACCATACACAGCCTGCAGTGCGTGAGCGGACGACTGCGCCACGTCGGCATTGGCATAACGACGGCCCGTCATCGAAACGCTGCTTTCGCCGAGACGTGCGCCAAGCAGGTTAAGCGCTTCTTCCAGCGTTTTGTCGATATTGACGATCGTGTTGCTGTGCGGTTCGACCAGTGTTGTTGCTACAGCACTCTGCACCTGGCTGTCGGCACGCCTACCGGTGAGGGTCAGTTCGACACGCCGGTTCAGTGCACGGCCGGCGGCGGTGTCATTGGTCGCAACCGGCTCTTTCTCGGCCCGACCTTCGCTGGTTATCTGCGAACTCTGCAGCCCCAGTTTGGCAGCCACATATTCCGCAATCGCACGGGCCCGCGCCTCGGACAACACCTGGTTGTTCGCGAACTCATGCCGGTTTTGGGGTGCGATGCGAACATTGTCGGTATGTCCGACGATATGCAGGCGTACTTCTTTTGCGTTGGCCCAACCAGCAACGATGGTGTCCAGCTCGCTACGATCCTGTTGTTTCAGGATCGTTTTGCGGCTGTCGAAATGCGGTGTCAGCGTGTAGCTGCCACGCGTCATCTTGAGTTCGCCAGCCGGTGGTTGCAGTACCAGCACGTTGCCATCCAGCGGGCCCAGTGCGGACGTCGATGTCGACTGCATACCGACATCATAGGGCATCAGCAAATCAGGATCGGACTCCGCCGAACGCTCGTATTCGTCCTCGGTCACCAGTCGCAAATGATCGAGATGGGTCTCGTCATAGCGGCCCTGCGCATCATATGCGCGTACCCGGAAGTACAGTTCATCGCCAACGCCAACGGCACGCGACAAGCCGGTACCCTGCCAGTCGACCCGATTGAATACGCCGGGTTTGAAGGGCACAGTCGCCAACGGCTCAATCAGGTCGATATCGTCACCGTGGTAGATCTGTAACTCGGCCTTCTCGATAAACACCGGGTAGTTTGAGTACACAAAGAAGCTGACCGGCATGGCCAGAGCGTTGCCTCTTAGCGGCACGATTTCATGTGCATGTACCGCCAACCGTGGCTGTACAGTCGACGGGTCCTCGGTGGCCCAGAGCATGCCGCCACCGGACACCGGCACCGAAAACTGCCCGCTGACATCCACGCGTTTGTTATCCGCCAGCGCCGCACGTGTGTCGTTCGGTGATGGCGCCTCGGAAGATGGCATTATCTGGATGACATAGCCGTCATCCGTACGGCACGATTCGATAGTGCACGATTCCGGCATCGTATCCGCCTGTGCCGTGGTCACCAGCAGTCCAAGCAGCGCACCCGCGCCCCGGGACAGCCAGCCTGGGCTCATATCACTGGTCATCTCGGACTCCTGCATTACGCTGTCGGCCGGGGCACCTGTTTCGATGCTGATCTTTCTGATCAGCTCATCACCCAGATGACGCTGCAGCAATTTATAAACGGCATTGGCACGATCCCGTGCCAGGTCGGCCGGACCGGTAATCTGACGTTCGGATCGTTGACCGCTGATTGTCAGTTCTACCCGACGGTTCCTGGCGCCACCTTCCGGCGTATCATTGCTGGCAACGGGCTGATCCGGGCCCTTGCCGTCGATACTGACCTGCTCCGGCGCAATACCCAGACCCAATCGCACGTACGAAGCGACTTTCTGTGCGCGTGCGCGGGAAAGTGCATAGTTGTCCTTGAACTCCTTGCGGTTCTTCAGCGCAATCGGGGTATTACAGGTATGTCCAACCGTCGTGACCGAAACATTGTTGGCACCACGCCATTTGGCAATGATCGCATCCAGCTCGGCCTTGTCTTCCGGTCTCAGCTCGGTCGAACGCGGCGCAAAGTGCTGCGTCACGGTATAAGCGTCCGCGGTATAGGCCACGGCCTCCGACGGTTCCGCGTGGCCCTCTATATAGAGTCTGCCACCTGCACTCTCGCGCAACCGGTCCGCCAGTTGCTGCACCAGTGGCAGAAACTCGGGTCGAACATCGGCACTGCCTTCATTGAAAAAGATTTCGCCGATCTTTACATCGATTTGTTCGCAACAACCCGCTGCACCCGCCGGCATGCGCACACCGAAATCGAATCGGTTCAACAAGCCTTCAGTAATGCGCTGGACCCGCGGATTCTCAGTAGTGAACTCGACGCCATCGGGCAGGCTGCCGGTATCGACCTTGATAATGAAGTTGCGGCCGCGATCGTGCCGACCACCGTCCAGACCGGCGATGTGATAACGGCCAAAGGCATCGGTTTCGATGATCAGGCCTTCCACGGTTGCCAGACGCACACCTGGGATGCCGTATTCGCCGTCATCCTGCCAGCCATCGCCATTGGCATCGTTGAAAACCATGCCAACAACCGATGTCTGCTCAAAGTCGGGGTCGGTGATTACCGTTACCGTTGCAGTTGCGCTGTTACCAACCGGAACACCGCCAATCAGCGGGGTAACCGTATTGGTGTAATCGCCCTGAACAACGCCCGCACCGACACGCAACATGTATGACAGTTGCGTCGAGCCGCCCGCGGCTACATCTATGCCGCTGAACAAAACCGGTCGCTGCCCGCTGGCGCTGACACCGGTCGCCGGCTGCAGCCGGGCGGAACCCGGCACAAAGCTAAAGCCGGCAGGTATCAGATCGCTCAGGGTCAGCCCGGTTATGGCAGCACCCGGATTCTCCACCGTTACGGTATAGGCAACCAGATCGCCGACTACTGTCTGTCTGCGATCCGCTCGCTTGCTAATCATCAGGTTTGCCGCCGGTGCAATCGGATCGATCGGAATGTGATTGTTGATCACGTTCGGGTCGCCCGAACTCAGCAGCACGCTGAGATAATAAAGCGTTGATGCACCACCCGCCGGCGCGGTGGCTTGTGGTTGAACCTGGAATGGATCGGGCAGCCCCGTCACAATCAGCGGTCCCGGCGTCGCCGGAATGACTGTCGATTCACCGGCAACGTAACCCGCCGGTACCGTAAACACGATATCGAAAGTCGACCCCGACGCACATGCCGGATCGGACCCGAGCAGGACATCAAAGCGATACAGGCCGTCGGCGCCTGTCACCTGGTCTTGCTGACCCGGCAACAGACAGGCGGCCGGAAGTGGCGTTCCGCTGCCATCGACCAACGTCGCGATCACACCCGCAACCGGCATGCGAGTCGTCGAATCGTAGAACACGCCACTCGGATCGATTGGCAGGTTCTGATCGATTACCGTCAGACCCGGTGGCAGCGTGATGTCCTCTATCTTCCCGAATACCGCGCTACTCGACGGATGCCGCAGCTGTACGCTGTAACCCATACCCGGGGGTAGTGGACCGACGCTGTAGCTGCCGTCCGGATTCACCGGTACCGATGCAACGACAGTCCCACTGGAGTCGAGAACTTCGATAATCCAGCCTTCCAGCGGTGGCTCACCGCTATCGAACAAATCGTCGATATCGTTATCCAGCCAGGCGTTGCCTTCGAGTGCCGCGTCCAGACCGAAACTGACCGGCGTCGGCGTCATGTCGTCGGCCGGGCCGTCGTTATCGGGATCGGGGTCGGTACCGATCGTGGAAATATCGCTGACCGGTGTGCCCGCGGGCGTTTCGGCCGAAGCCACAGCCGTGTTGTCATACGGGCCAGGATTGGCGCCCGGTGTGACGGTCACGGTCAAATCGATCGTGCCTGCCGCGGCAGCTGCAATGACGTCCGTGCCGGCGAGCAGATTTGTATCGCCGTCGCCGTCGTAACCCGGGTTGACCGCAAAGTCACTGCTGCTGACCAAATCGACCATGAAACCGGCTGCACCGGCAAAGGTCGTTGCCAGATCATCAGTAACCTGGGTGACACTCAATGGCACATTACCGGTATTTTCAACGAAGATTGAATAAGTCAGCGTGAAAGTCCCATCGCCATTGTTCGTCGGTATATTGACCGCCTTGGCGACGCCGATTTGTGGCATCTCGACAAACGACACCGGCGTGGGAACGTTGTTGTTGCCCGGGTCGTTGTCGCCGTCCGGATCGGGATTGGTGCCAGCCTGAGAAATGTCGCTCACAACCATACCGCCAGACGACGTACCGGACGCAGTTGCGCTGTTGTCATACGGACCGAGAAAAGCGCCCGGTGTTACCGTAACAGGGATCTCGATGGTGCCTGAGCCACCGACAAGCAACGTATCCGTACCGGCGAGCAGATTGGTATCGCTGCTACCGTCGTAACCGGCGTTTACGACAAAGTCGCCACTGCTTACCGGGCCGCCTACAAAACCAGTTGCAAGCGCGTAAGTCGCCGCCAGATCGTCAACTACCTGCACACTGGTCAGCGGCACATCGCCGGTGTTTTCGACAAAGATCGAATACGTCAGCGTGTAGGTACCGTCACCGTTGTTGACCGGACCGGCGCTGACCGATTTGGCGGTACCGATGACCGGGTCTTCAACAAAGCTAACCGGTGTCGGACTGGTGTTGTCGGTGGGATCGTTGTTACCGTCGGGATCGGAATCCAGTCCGTCAACCGAGTTGTCCAGCGTCAGTGAACCGGCCGGTGAAAAGCCCTGGGCAAATGCTGTGTTGTCATACGGGCCGAGATCACCACCCGGTGTTACCGTGACGGTAACATCGACGCTACCGGTCGCGGCGAGTCCAAGACTGTCGGTACCCGCC
>JAOTXR010000354.1 GCA_029862285.1 Gammaproteobacteria bacterium | reverse complement strand
ACAGTGAACTTGGCGCGTTCCTCGATCCGGTAGCTGATAAGTTACTAATGGCATCGAGCTTTATCTGGTTGGCTATGGTCGGGCTAATCCCTGTCTGGTTGGCAATCGTGCTGGTGGGACGCGATCTGGTAATCGTCGGCGGCGCCATCAGCTACCGGGTACTGATCGGCCCGTTTCAAGGAAAGGCGTCGTATGTGAGCAAGCTCAATACGGTGTTACAGGTGTTGTTTGTCGCTACCGTGTTGGCCAATGCGGCATTTTCAATACCTGCGGGTCTCGCGGTATCGATACTCGGAAGTCTGGTGTTTGTGACCGCGGTAATCAGCGGCATGCACTACGTGCGTGTTTGGACTTTGTTGGCACTACACGCCGGGGAGCGAGCATGATTGCTCAAGACAGGCTAACCAATCTACTTATCCTGTTTGCGGTCGGCTGGCTGATATTTCTGCTGGCGCCAATCCTCACACCATTTGTGGCTGCCTTTCTGATTGCGTATGCGGGCGATCCGCTCGTCGACCGATTGGAGCGATTGAAATTATCGCGTACGTTTGCCGTTGTATTGTTTTTTATTCTACTGTTCTTTGTGCTTAGCGCACTAACTATTCTGGTTGCGCCACTGGTATCTGAGCAGGCAGGCGCGCTGTTCGAGCGATTGCCCGGCTATGTGCAGTGGGCAGAAAGCAAAATACTGCCCAAGGTGATTGAGTTTACCGGCATTGAGGTAGATGGCGGGTTGCTGGGTCTTGGGCCATTTCTATCTGAATATGGATCGTCAGCAGCCAACTGGGTTGCCGAGGCGCTCGGCCGTGTTACCCGTTCCGGCGCCGCACTGGTGGGCCTCATGGTTAACTTATTGCTGATACCGGTGCTGACTTTTTATTTGCTGCGCGACTGGGACCGGATGGTTGCTGCAATCGGCGAACTATTGCCTTTGCGTGGTAAGGACAAGGTCATTGCTGTTGCCGTCGAGGCCGATCGTGCCTTGGGCGGATTTTTGCGTGGCCAGGTGTTAGTGATGCTGGCACTGGCAATTATCTACTCAGCCGGTTTGCGCGCAGTCGGTATCGACTATGCGTTAGCCATTGGCGTGGTGTCGGGTATTGTCAGTTTCGTCCCTTATCTGGGTTTGATCATCGGCTTGCTGCTGGCCGGCCTGGCAGCTGTGGCACAGGCGCAGAGCCTCATTGCCCTGGCCGGTGTCGTCGTGGTGTTCGTCGTCGCGCAGCTGATCGAGGCTGTTTTTCTTACACCGCGACTGGTTGGTGACCGCATCGGCCTGCACCCGGTCCTCGTTATTTTTGCGGTCCTGGCAGGCGGACAGCTGTTTGGATTTTTCGGTGTGCTGCTCGCATTACCGGCTGCCGCAGTGGGTTCGGTTCTGGCGCGCTTTGCCTATCAGCACTACCTGTTTCCGCGGCTGTACGAGCCGGAGCCGGATGACAGTTAGTGGATCAGCTCACCCTTGATGTACGGCTGCCCGATCAGGCTGACTTTGCCAATTTCATTATTGGCAACAATGCGGAGACCGTAGCCGCTGTCGAGCTGCATGCCCGCCGGCGAACGGATCCACTGGTTTGGTTGCGAGGACCTGGCGCAGTCGGCAAGAGTCATTTGTTGCTGGCGGCGTGCCGGACGGCAGGCGAGGCCGGTGGCGCCGCCGCATTCCTCGCTGCAAGCCAGATCAGCCGATTGTCGCCCGGCAACATTGAACAATGGGGTGATAAAGACTTCGTTGCAATCGACGACGTCGATCGGCTGGCCGGTTCTGCGGAATGGGAAGCCGCGTTGTTTGCGTTGTTCAATGAACTGCGAGACAGCGGTGGTGTGTTACTGGTGTCAGCGTCTGGTGGCCCGCGCGATATTCGATTCGAATTGCGTGATCTGGTGTCGCGTATGCGATCCGGTCCGGTCTATGCGCTCGATCCACTGACCGACGACCAGCGACTGGAGGCGTTGCGCCTGCGTGCAATAGAACGCGGATTCGAATTGCCTGACGAAACTGGTCGCTATCTCATGCATCGTTATCCACGCGACCTGAGTTCGCTGTTCGGAGTACTCGATAAACTCGATAATGAATCGCTGCGTGCACAACGCCGCGTAACAGTCCCGTTTGTCAAACAGGTCCTGGAGCGTGGCGGTGGTTAGAGGATATCGATAACCGATTCCGGTGGGCGCCCGATGCGGGCTTTGCCTGCATTGAGCACAATCGGGCGCTGCATCAGCCGCGGGTGTGAGCATATCGCCTCGATCAGCCGGTCATCCGACAACGCCGGGTCAGCCAGACCCAGTTCGCCGTATTCCTTTTCGCTCGTGCGTAGCAGCTGGCGTGGCGAAATGCCCAGCATTTCGATGATATTTCGCAAAGCCGCCTGATCCGGTGGCGTCTCCAGATACAGGATTATGTCCGGCTCCAGGCCCCGGTCTCGCAGCATGCCGAGGGTCGCGCGGGATTTTGAGCATCGCGGGTTATGATAAAGAGTCACAGTCATGTGGGCTATTGTTGCTCATCAGCCGCCGTTTATTCCACCCGCAGCCGCAATGCTTGACGCAGTGCCAGCCGCCTTGCTAGGTTCATTTTAGTAAGTAAATCCAAACTCTTAGAGCTTCCATATGGCTGCGGCGCGAGCGCTGACAATTGACCTGAGACGGATCGCCCTCGTGGCGATGCTGTTACTCGCCGTAGGCTGCGTGTCACCTCCGGTTCAGGAAATGAGTAATGCCCGGCAGGCAATCACAGCGGCGCAAGAAGCCGGTGCCGCCGAGACCGCCCCGGTAGCGCTGGAACAGGCACAGAAGTGGCTGCGTCAGGCAGAAAAACGGCTGCAGGAGAAGCAGTTTCGCGAGGCCCGCCGGTCTGCCGTCGCGGCGAAACTGCGGGCACTCGAGGCATTGCAGACGGCAGACGAACTCCCCGATTCTCAATGAGTATCGCTTGCAGCCGCTTCCTGGTGAGCGGTCG
>JAOTXR010000353.1 GCA_029862285.1 Gammaproteobacteria bacterium | reverse complement strand
CTGGAAATGGAAGCGGCGGGTTTGTACGCGCTGGCCGCCGAGCACGGCGTGGATGCCCTCGCCATCTGCACGGTCAGTGACAACATTCGCACGCATGCGGCACTGACTACGGATGAACGTGCATCTACGTTTGACGAAATGATCAAGATTGCCCTGGATACGGTGCGGATCAGTGTCTGACGCCGCTTTGAATGTACCACCGTCACGCATTCCCGACCTGGATCTTGTGCCGGCGGTGGACGAAGTTGGCGCCAACGAACGCGCAGCCAGGTTCTGCAAGCGCAGCATCAAAAAGGAATCCAAGGTCGAGGCGCTGAAACTCGCACTGAGTATGATTGACCTGACTACCCTGGAGGGGGCGGACACGCCTGGCAAGGTACGTCAGCTGTGCCAAAAGGCGATCCACTTGCACAGCACATTGGAAGACCTGCCGCATGTCGCGGCCATTTGCGTTTACCCGACGATGGTCGGGGTCGCGAAACAGGCACTCGGCAGTCACGACATCAACATCGCCTCGGTAGCAACTGCCTTTCCCAGCGGCATGGCGCCGCGTGAGCTAAAGCTGGAAGACACCCGCATGGCCGTTGCCGCGGGCGCCAATGAAATCGATATGGTGATATCGCGCGGGGCATTCCTGCGTGGCGACTACGGCCTGGTGTTTGACGAAATAGCCGCAATCAAAGAGGCCGCCGGTGAGGCACACCTCAAAGTGATCCTGGAGACCGGCGAACTTGGCACCCTCGACCGCGTGCGCCGGGCCAGCGTGCTGGCAATGCATGCCGGTGCCGATTTCATCAAGACCTCGACGGGTAAGATTCAGCCTGCGGCAACCATGCCGGTAACGCTGGTAATGCTGCAGGCCATACGTGATTATTTCTACGCGACCAACCGCAAAGTGGGGATGAAACCCGCAGGCGGTATCTCCAAGGCAAAACAGGCCATCCAATACCTGGTCATGCTGCATGAAACCCTGGGCAACGACTGGATGACGCGGGAACTTTTCCGCTTCGGCGCCAGCTCGCTGGCCAATGATGTGCTGATGCAGCTACAGAAACAAAAGACCGGGGCGTATCAGTCACAAGATTATTTTTCCAAGGACTGAGCTATGAGCGGGCAGAGCAAACTATCTTTCGACGGCGGCTGGGAGTACTCGGCTGCCCCGCAGGACACCAGCATGATGCAGCTGGAAAAACAGTACGGCTTGTTCATCGGCGGCGATTTTGTCGCGCCGGAGGAGGGCGGCTATTTCGATACCGTCAATCCGGCGACCGAAGAAAAACTGGCGAGCGTCGCAAGTGCGACTGATGCTGACGTAAACCGGGCAGTCAAGGCCGCGCGCAAGGCCTTCGAAGGGCCGTGGTCAAAGATGAGTGCGGCCGACCGTGGCAAGTACATTTTTCGAATCGCACGCATGCTGCAGGAGCGCTCGCGTGAATTCGCTGTAATTGAATCGCTGGATGGCGGCAAGCCGATACGCGAGTCACGTGATATCGATATTCCGTTATCGGCGGCACACTTTTTTTACTACGCCGGCTGGGCCGACAAGCTGCAATACGCATTCCCGGGGCGCAGCGCGCAGCCCCTGGGGGTTGCCGGACAGATTATCCCGTGGAATTTTCCGTTGTTAATGGCGGCGTGGAAAATTGCACCGGCACTGGCATGTGGCAACACTGTCGTACTAAAACCGGCCGAAACGACGCCATTAACCGCGCTGAAACTTGCCGAGTTGATCCGCGATGCGGATCTGCCCCCGGGTGTGGTCAACATCGTTACCGGTGCCGGCGAGACCGGTAGCGCCATCGTGCAACATGACGACATCGACAAAATAGCGTTTACAGGTTCCACCGCGGTTGGCCGCTCGATTCAGCAAAGCCTGGCCGGCACCAATAAGAAATACACACTGGAACTTGGTGGTAAGGCAGCCAATATTATTTTTGCCGATGCGGCCATCGACCAGGCCATCGAAGGAATCGTAAATGGCATCTTTTTCAATCAGGGTCATGTGTGTTGCGCCGGTTCGCGACTACTGGTGCAGGAAGCGGTCGCCGATGAGGTTATCCAGAAGCTTAAAGACCGGATGGAAACTCTGATCGTCGGTAATCCACTGGACAAGAACACCGACATCGGGGCGATCAATTCGTCGGCGCAACTAGAGCGCATCGAATCGTATTTGCGGCTCGGCCAGGAAGAGGGTGCCGAGATGCATCAGAGTAGCCGATCTGTACCGGATGCAGGTTACTGGTGCCGACCGACTTTGTTTACCGGTGTCGCGCAGTCGAATCGTATCGTGCAGGAAGAGATCTTTGGTCCGGTGTTGGCGATCCAGACGTTTCGGACCCTGGAAGAGGGTGTTACCAAAGCCAATAACACGCCGTATGGGTTATCGGGTGGCGTGTGGACTGACAAGGGTGCCAAGATTTTCAAAATGACACGCGCGATTCGGGCCGGTGTCATCTGGGCAAATACGTTCAACAAGTTCGACCCGACTTCGCCATTTGGTGGCTACAAAGAAAGTGGCGTCGGTCGTGAGGGCGGACTGCATGGGTTGTCCGCCTATGCCAGACTGGAGAATCGCGCATGAGTGCCAAAGCCGCTGATACCCGGGTACCCGTTGCCAAGACGTACAAGATTTATATAGGTGGCAAATTTCCACGTACCGAATCCGGTCGTTTTTATGTGTTGAAAGAGAAATCCGACGCGGTGTTAGCCAATGTCAGCCACGCCAGCCGCAAGGACTTCCGCGAAGCCGTCGTTGCTGCAAGAGCGGCATTTTCTGGCTGGTCCGCAAGCAGCGCTTACCTGCGTGGCCAGATTCTCTATCGTATCGCCGAGATGCTGGAGGGCAGACGTGCCCAGTTTGTTACCGAACTGGCGCAGCAGGGAATAAAGGACAGGAAGGCCGAGGCCGAAGTCACGGCGACGATAGACCGGCTGATCTATTTTGCGGGTTGGGCGGACAAGTACCA
>JAOTXR010000031.1 GCA_029862285.1 Gammaproteobacteria bacterium | reverse complement strand
AAAATCGAGTACGCCTTCAATGGTCGCGGCCTGGGCCGAACCAAAGCAGAACGCTGCCACCAGGGCAAAAGTCGCTCCCCTCAGATAATTAGAATGTTTCACTTGCTTAATCCTCTAACTCTTTTAATTTTCTCTGCATCTCGCGCAGGCTTTGTTCTGGTGCCTGCTCAAACAATTCTCGCCCACTCTCCCCGGGCAAGTTATTTTAATCTATCAGGCCGGGTCAGCCGGCGTGCGCCCAGACCGCCAATCAGGCCAAGCCCCATCAGCATCAGGATGCCCGGCTCCGGTGCCGCCGCAAGGGCGGTCGATGACCAGCTGAATTCCAGGTCGCCGTCACCGCCCTGGCTGCTCAGTGTCCAGAGTCCGGCAGTATCGTCAAAGCCAAGACCCGAGACCGTACCGGCACCGCTCAGCTCGAGAAACTCAACGCCCTGGCTAACGTCAATCGATTCCAGCGCGAAGGAAAAAATCGAAACGGTCCACAGCGGGTCGACGGTTGCGAACGGGTCGAAGCTGAAGTCCGACATTGCGGCCAGGGACCCGAAAGCGACACCGTTAGCGGCGAAGTCCCCGTCTGCGGCAATGACAAAGCCGTCCGTCAGGAATATCAGGCCATCGGCGTTATTGAGCCCACACACGGCGACGTCGCACGTGGTGCTCAACTGGCCAATCATGGCGATGTTGCCGGTGATCGGTGTTGCGCCGGCAACGAAGGGCAGCAGCAGAGTGCTGGCCAGTAAGGTCTTGATTGTTAGCAGCTTCATTATTGTGTTCTTCCTCTGAGTGGACTCAATAGCCCCCTGCCCGTCTTTGCGGGTCTGGGGTAATAATAGCAATAAGTGTGCCACTCGCTCGCATGTCTGCCCGGGCAGCCTCAAGCACCTGATTTACAGGAAAAAAATACCCAAAAGGCGTGGGTCCGCGACTATGTCAAGAGCCAAAAAACGACTGATTTGTAAAGAAAGCCGACACCCGTTTGGTGGGTTAATCAACGTTATGTTGAAAACCCTGAGGTGTTGCCTAGCCTCCGGGCCGGTGCCAGCTTACGGTCTGTTGCAGCGGCAGCCGCTCGATATCGGGGACTTTCGCGTCCTTCGCGGGGTAGCCGGTAACCAGGAGCAGGAACGGCCGTTCATTTTTTGGTCGCTTGAGAATCTGGTTCAAAAACCCCATCGGGCTCGGCGTATGCGTCAGTGTTGCCAGACCGGCGTGATGCAATCCAGCGATTAACAAGCCACAGGCAAGACCGACCGATTCCGTCGGGTAGTAATGCTTGACTTTGCGTCCGTCGGGCAGGTAGCCCCAGCGTTGCACAAACACTGCGATCAGGCAGGGTGCAACCTCGAGGAAGGGCTTGTCCGAATCCGTACCCAGTGGCGCCAGCGCAGCCAGCCATTCGGGTGATGCCCGGTGTTGGTAAAAATGCCGTTCTTCTTCCTCGGCGGCAACGCGAATGCGGCGTTTGATATCGGCATCTTCGATGACGCAGAAATGCCACGGCTGCATGTTTGCACCGCTCGGCGCGCTCACCGCGGCGCGCAGGCAATCTTCTATGACACCGGGTGGAATTGGCCGATCGCTGAAGTCACGTACTGTGCGACGGCGGCTGATCTCCACACAATAGCGGCGGGCGCGTTGCTGCATCTCCTCGATCGTATATTCGACAAATCCGGGTAATGGAATAAACCGCGGCTCACTCATGGGATTTCCGGGCAACTGCGCTGGCCCTGCGGGATCCAGTCGATCAGGTGCTCTTCGTATTCGGCCTCAGTAACGCCCTGGCCCGGTTTGACCCGTCCACGTACCGAGATTCCGGCTGCGTGCACACTGTCGGAATTGCCGCTAACAAGCGGATGCCAATCGGGCAAACCGCGACCCTCGTCCAGTCGCCGGTAGGCGCAGCTGTCGGGCAACCAGCCGAGGTGACCCACGTGCTCTTTTTTCAGCACTATGCAGTCAGGCACATGCTGCAGGCGCTGCTTGTAGTCGCCGCAACGAGCGGTGTCGGTATCAAGCAGCTTGCAGGCTACAGAGGTGTAGTGAATTTCGCCTGTCTCGGTGTTTTCGAGCTTGTGCAGACAACAGCGGCCACAGCCATCGCACAGCGATTCCCATTCGCGATGGGTCATCTGCGAAAGAGTCTTGGTTTCCCAGAACGGAGTAGCGGACTTGCGGCGCCCAGGCATTGCTCGATTGTGCGTCACGTGTCCAGGGATCACAATGCAGGTCATGAGACATTCTGCAGCATTTCTCGACTTCGCTACCGTCAGTCACAACGACGTGGATGCCCGGGCACTGACGCGTGTACTGCCGGAACTCGAGTTTTACCCGACCACAGCGGCTGACGAACTTGCGGCACGGATAACCGATGCCGAAATTCTGCTGATCAACAAAATCGTGCTCGGTTCCCGCAAGATCGAGTCCGCCCCGCAACTACGGCTGATATGTGCGGCGGCAACCGGTACTGACAATATCGACCTGGATGCCGCGCGGGCCCGCGATATCGCTGTTTGCAATATCAGTTCTTATTGCACCCGTTCGGTCGCACAGCATGTGTTTGCATTGATACTGTCGCTGACCCATCACCTGCAGGCCTATCAGCATCTGCTTCGTGCAAACGCGTGGCGCGGCAGTCCGCAGTTTTGTTTGCTGGACTATCCGATACGTGAGCTCGCGGGGAAAGTTCTGGGGATCATCGGACACGGCGAACTTGGCAGCGCGGTAGCAACGGTGGCGCGCGCCTTCGGCATGCACGTGATGTTGGCCGAGAGACCCGCAGCAGAGGTTCGCGAGGGCCGTCTTGCATTACACGATCTGTTGCAACGGGTCGATGTGCTGAGTCTGCACTGCCCGCTGACTCCGGGCACCCGAAACCTGATAGGGGCCGATGAACTGGCGCTGATGAAGCCGGATGCCATCCTGATCAATACCGCGCGCGGTGCACTGGTGGATGCGCACGCGCTGGCCGCGGCGCTGCGCGCCGCGCGGCTTGGTGGCGCGGGAATTGATGTCCTCGGGCAGGAGCCACCTGTAGACGGCGATCCATTGCTTGCGCAGGACATTCCCAATCTGATCGTGACGCCACATATCGCCTGGTCCGCCGTGGAAGCCCGACAGCGCGCGATCGACGAGATGGCTGCAAACGTGGCGGCCTGGCTGGCCGGGCAACGGCGCAACCGCGTGGTCTGACACCGGCCCGCACAGGGTTTTCTGCCATACTGGGCCGATGCCCTACCGCCGAAAACCAAAAAAACGGTTGTCTTGCGGTGTCGTCGTGGCAAGAAAGACACCGGCAGGGACCCGGCTGCTTCTCTTGCGCGCGTTTCGCAATTGGGATTTTCCCAAGGGAATAATGGAAAAAAACGAAACTCCACTAGGTGCAGCCGTGCGTGAAGTCGAGGAAGAGACCACGCTCGATGACCTCGAATTCGACTGGGGTGAAGAATTTATCGAGACCGGCCCGTACAGTCGCGGCAAGGTGGCGCGATACTACATCGCACTCACCCGCCGCGAAGACATCTCCTTGCCGGTCAATCCGGAGATTGGTCGACCCGAGCATGCCGAATTTCGCTGGGTCAACATCGACGAAGCCGAGGCAATGACCACTGCAAGGCTCAGTCCGGTTATCTATTGGGCCTCGATACGGCTTGCCAGGATTTCGGATTAGCCGTCAGGCTGCAGCGCTGCCGCCGCAGCCGTTTGCTGCTTGCTCAAGCACTATCGCGAAACCGGTGAATCACCGCTGCAATTCGCGCAACACAGCTGGCTTCTAATGCTGTCCAACGTCATCACAGTTCCTAGGCAGCCTCCAGGGTGTCTTCACCCTGCTGCCAGTTGCATGGGCACAATTCACCGGTTTGCAGCGCGTCGAGTACCCGCAGCACTTCCTCCGGACTACGACCCACGTTTAGGTCAGTGGCGTAGACAAAGCGCACGATGCCCTCCGGATCGACAATGTAGGCGACCCGCTGCGCAACACCCTCGACCGGATCGAGGATTCCCAGCGCCGAGCTGAGCTCGCGGCGGATATCGGACAACATCGGGAAGGGCAGATCCTTCAATTCGGCACGCTGCTGGCGCCAGGCCAGATGCACAAATTCCGAGTCAGTGCTGGCGCCCAGCAGCTGGGTGTCGCGGTCGGCAAACTCTCCCGCGAGCCTGCCGAATCCGGCGATCTCGGTAGGGCAGACAAACGTGAAGTCTTTTGGCCAGAAGAAAACGACCTTCCACTTGCCGGGGAAACTGTCCTGGTCGAACGTCTTGAAGGCACTGTCCAGGTCGCTGGATACGATGCCCGTGAGTGCGAAATCGGGAAATTGCCTGCCGATGCTGGTCATGTCTGGTCCTCTGTCATTGCGGCACATGCCGTGGTTGAGACTATGATCGGTCCCGGGCGACAAGATATCCAATGGAATATATAGTCATCTATAATCGATTTTATCGAAGATATGGAGCACCCTGGATGAAGTAGCGCTGGCCGAGATTATTTGGGGGTGCTATATACGACGGACGAAACGGGGGAGATAAATTGTGGACAAGGTCTGGTTGAAGAATTATCCGCCGGAAGTGCCGGCCGAGATCGACATTGACGAATTCGCGTCGCTACGCGAAATCATCGAGAAGAGCTGCACGCGATTCGCCGATTTGCCGGCTTACAGCAACATGGGCAAGACAATCAGTTTTGCCGAACTCGATCAGCTGAGCCGCGCTTTTGGCGCTTACCTGCAACGCAAGCTGAGTTTGTCGCGTGGCGACCGCGTGGCGGTCATGATGCCGAACCTGCTGCAGTATCCAATCGCTGTTTTTGGCATCCTGCGTGCCGGATTCGTGGTTGTGAATACCAATCCGCTTTATACGGCCAGGGAGTTACATCATCAGCTGACGGACTCCGGCGCAAAGGCAATCGTAATCCTGGAGAACTTTGCCTCTGTTTTGGAGGGCGTACTGCCGGACACTTCGCTGGAGGCGGTCATCACTACGCAAATTGGCGACATGCTGCCGGTGCCAAAGAAACAAATCATCAATTTTGCCGTCAAGCGCATCAAGAAAATGGTCCCCGCCTGGAACATCCCCGACACGCTTGGTTTCCGTCAGGTGTTGGCGGAGGGCCGCTGGCAGGACCTGGACGAACCGGAGCTGACACACGACGATCTGGCTTTCCTGCAATACACTGGCGGCACGACCGGTGTAGCAAAAGGCGCGATGCTCACGCATGGCAACATGGTCGCGAACCTGCAGCAGACGTCTGCATGGCTGGATACGCTAACGGAAGTTGGAACTGAGAAGATAATCACGGCACTGCCGCTGTATCACATCTTTTCGTTAACGGCGAACTGTCTTACTTTCATGAAACTGGGCGGTGAGAACATCCTGATTACCAACCCGCGGGATTTCCACGCCTTCGTCAAAGAGCTCGGTCGTCATCCATTTACCGCAATTACGGGCGTCAATACACTATTCAACGCGTTGCTCAATACACCGGGATTCGATCAGCTCGATTTCAGTCATCTGCGCCTGACCTTGGGTGGTGGCATGGCAGTGCAGCGACCCGTGGCGGAAAACTGGCAGCGGGTTACCGGCCGGCCGCTGATCGAGGCTTATGGACTGACCGAAACCTCACCCGCAGCCTGCATGAATCCGCTGAGCGCGTCTGGCTTCAACGGTTCAATCGGCTTGCCGATTCCGAGCACGATCGTGACTATTCTCGATGACGACGGCAATGAAGTACCGCAGGGCGAGATCGGAGAGCTGTGCATCAAGGGACCGCAAGTCATGAAAGGCTACTGGAACCGGCCAGAGGAGACCGCCAAAACCATGACCGATGACGGTGCGTTGCGCACCGGCGATATGGGCTATATCGATGATCAGGGCTTTGTCTTTATTACCGATCGCAAGAAAGACATGATCCTGGTGTCGGGTTTCAACGTTTATCCAAACGAGCTGGAAGACGTTATTGCAGGCCACACCGGGGTGCTGGAAGCCGCGGCAGTCGGCGTGCCGCATCCAAAATCCGGCGAAGCGGTGAAAATATTCGTCGTACGCAATGACGACACACTGACCAAAGAGCAGATAATTGAATACTGTCGTGAGCACCTGACGGGCTACAAGATTCCACGTTACGTCGAGTTCCGTGACGAGCTGCCAAAGACTAACGTCGGCAAGATCCTGCGACGTGCTCTGCGCGACGAGGAATTGGCAAAACAAAAGAGCGACGCTGCCTGAGCGGTACCTGCCGGTTCCGGCAGAGTGCGTTTACCTGGCAGCAGGCGCCCTGTGGTGCCGCCTAGATATTCTGATTCAGGCGATCCAGCGCCTCGCTGAGACGATTGGTCAGCTTGTTCTTCAAAAGCCCGCGTTGCCGAACTGCATGGGGTACGTGCATATTGGTGTCAAAGTGCCGTCCCTGGTCTTCAAGCACATCGCGCCGCAAACGGATGTCGTGGCGCGCAAACACAGCTTCCAGCTGATCAAAATTTTTCAGTAAGTCACGTCGCGTGGTTTGATAGCCGTGCTCGCAGACGCGGCGCCGGTTCGAGTAGCTAAACAGGTTGGCGAAGAACATGCGCGAGTCTTCGCGATCTGGTTCAAAAAGAACGATATCCCGGTCATTAAACGCGGTGTCGTAGGACTTGATACCGACGTTCATGCGTGAGTGGATAACCGAACGAAATGTCTGCGACAGCACCACCGGCAGACCGCCATCCATCAGTCGATCGTGTTTTCTGCGGGGGTCATCTTCTGCCAGGCTGGCGTCATAGGGGACGATCGGGTTGATGCCGAGCAATAAATCCACCCCTTCTTCCAGTGCTACCGACGCGTGCAACGTGCGTTTCAACGCGCCATCTACGTAATAGCGATCGTCAATTTTCACTGGCGGGTAGAGCCCTGGTAACGCGGTGCTCGCTTGTATTGCCTTGGAAATTGGTATCTGGTCGTAGCCCGTGCTGCCAAAGCGTACCGCTTCGCCGGTATCCAGGTCGGTGGCGACAACAAAAAGTTTGCGTTTCAGTTTGCGAAAATCGTTGGTATGGCCGCGAGTCTGGTAGAGATCAGCAAGAAAGCGTTCTACCCGCCGGTTATCGAAAATCCCGGTCGGAATCATGCGGGTGAGGTTGTTTAGCGCGCCGAAAACACCTTTATCGATTGGATGCCACACGAGGTCCCGAATTGTGCTACCCAGCGCAATCGGCAATTTGCCGATCCGGTGGAGGTATTCGCGCCAGGCCGGTGTCAGGAATATCCAGCGGCCGATCGGATGCTGGCGGGAATCTGCGGAAATAAAAATCCGCGCGATTTCGTCGGTGCTGAAACCGTTGGCCAGGTTGGCGGCGATGAACGCTCCGGCGCTGACGCCGACGTAGACTTCCATCTCATGCAGGTCGATGCCGTCCAGCGCTTCATCAAGTGCTGCCAGCACGCCGACTTCGTAGATTCCGCCCAGCGGCCCACCGCCGGCCAGCGCGAGTCCGAATCGTCGGCCACTGCCTTTTCCGGGACCTTCGCCTGTCGTGCTGACCGCCATATCTGATTACCCCTTCTTCTTGGCGGATTTGGCTTTCTTTTTCTTTCTTTTGGCCCGCTTCTTTTTTTCATCTTTCTTTTTGGTCTTCTTACGCTTTTTCTTGGCCGTCGTTTTTCCCTTAGTCTTCTTCGCACTGAGTTCGTCGACCGCGCGCGACAGTTTGTCGACGCGCTTGGAAAGTTCTTTGATGTCTTTTGCCGTGGGAATCTGCAGCCCGTTTAAAGCACGTGCGACACGCAGTTCGAACATCTGCTCCAACTTGTCCCAGGTCTCGGTAGCGGCAGCTCTGCTGCCAGATACGGTCTGTTTGGCAACGTCGGCAGTACTGCGCGTGTGCGACTGGATGTTTTCCCCCAGCTTGCTGAGCGATTCAAACAACTTGCTGCCTTCCTTCTCGGCCTGCGACAGCGCTCCAAGCCCCGCCGACCAAATCTGATGCGCCGATTCGGTAAGGACACGTGTGAGCTTGTCAGGATCGGGTTTCTGGTTCATTCCTTTCTCCGTTTTGGGCCGTTTTTGGCCTCGGTATTAGCGTTTTGTTGCCAGGGTTTCATTAACGTCACCAGCACCAGTTTCTCGAATTCATCCGCTACCCGGCGGATTATCTGTCCCGGCCGTGCGACCAGATTGCGATCCGTCATGAGACCGAACTGCACCTTGCCGTTATAGCTCAATATGCTCACACCCATGCCGATGCTGCCACTCTGTGGTACCCAGAATAACAGCTGGTCTATTTCTGACCCTGCAAAATACAGCGGTCTTTGCGGCCCGGGCACATTTGTCATAACGGTGGTCGCCTTGCTGCTGAACATTTCCAACACCGGTCGCTGCAGTATGCTCGGTCCACGACCCACTAATGACAGCATCCCAAGACTAATTTGGGGCTGAAAAGACCTTTTCAAGTCCGCCATATTGGCCGCGACCGCATGGAGGCGCGCCAATGGATCCTCGATTCCGATCGGAATACCCAGGAATACCAGCCCGAAGTAATTACCCAGCCTGTTGGCGCCGCCGGGTGGGCGCAGATTGACCGGAACAGTGGCATTGATTTCCAGCCCCTCGACCTCATCCCCTTGTTCCACCAGCCATGTGCGCAATGCCCCTGCTACACACGACAAGACGACATCATTGACGGTGCAGCTGTGCGCTTTGCCTACGGCTTTGACCTCAGACAGCGGCAGCGGTGTTGCCCAGGCTACACGTTTCATCGGGCTTAACTCGCCGCGGTATCGAGACACCGCATCCGGTGGCTTCAAAACGAAACGCGCAAGATCGAAAGCAAAATCCGATCCCTTGCGAATCAGGCTGGTAACCATCTCCGGAGCACTCTGGTCACGAAGTTCATGCAGAAATTCCCGCCCCAGTCGTTCACCGCGTTTGCCCAGCGCCAGGGCCTCGGCAGCGATCTGGTCCAGCAACCGTCGCGAGTGATGCGCCTGTCGAGGTGGCTTGCCTGCTGCCTCTTTCGGGTATGGCTCGGTATCGGTCATCGACAGCAGTACCTGTATCAGCGCAATGCCGTCGGCATAACAATGATGGATACGCATGATCAAGGCGCTACCGCCGCGGAAGTCCTCGATAAGCTGGTACTGCCACAGCGGTCGCTGCGGATTGAGCGGCGTGCTGGCAATTTTGCTGGCCAGATCTTCCAGGCCACGCTGTGACAGATTCCCCGGTGGATTCAGCGCCACGACATGATTGGCGATGTCGAAATCCGGGTCTTCTTCCCACCAGGCACCGGTCATGTCCTGATTGGCCCGCATGCGAAAACGCTGGAAGTTCAGGAAACGCTGTTCGATGAGCCGGCGGACTTCATCCAGTCTGATTCGGTCGTGCAGCACGATGACGCCCGTGATCATCATCAGATTGGTTGGGCTGTCCATGCGCAGCCACGCGGTGTCGCCGCTGGACATCGATTCGGCATCTGGTCTCAGAAATCGGTCTAGCAAGCCTGGGCACTCTGGTCAGTATCGGCTGCACAGTATAAGACCTGGGCGCCGATGCGTAGAATAAAAGTATGAAGAAGGGACAGAGCCCGGCGGCACAGCGTTTTTTCGAGCACTTGCAGCGTGCCCGCGAGTTACGCCTCGAGGTGGCTGCGGGCGATAAGCTGCCACGACAGCATCATGCCCTCAGCGCCTGGCAGACTGCGCGGCTGGCCGCGACCTATGCCGACCTTGCGGCGCAAAAGCGCTACCGCGCCGCAATGGAGTTTTTTCTTTCGGATCTCTACGGCACCAAGGATTTTGCACAGCGCGATGACGATATCGCGCGCGCCTACCCCCTCATGGTTCGGATGCTGTCGGAAAACGCGATGGAGTCAATGTCACTTGCTGTAGAATTACATGCACTGACCCAGGAGCTTGATCACGAACTCATCCGCGTTTTGCACGAAAGCCACATTGACATTGGTGCCCACCCGGAAGCGCTCGATCAGGAACTCTACGCGCAGGCTTATCGCGAGTGCGACAAATATGATTCACGGTTACGCCAGATTGAACTGATCCAGCAAACGGGTGGCTTGCTCGAGGAAGTCGTGCGTCATCGGGTCATCTACGCCTCGATCAGGTTGGCGCGGGGCCCGGCACACGCCGCCGGATACGGAGAGCTACAGAGCTTTATCGAACGCGGATTACGCGCATTCAAGCAAATGAAGGGCGCGACAAAATTTTTGAAGACAATATACGAGCGCGAGTTATTTATCCTCGATCAGATCTATTCTGGCAGACCACTGACCGACTGGTCGGCCGAGGGTTTTCGCGATTAGAGCTGGTCGAGGTAGATCCTTAAGTCGCCAAACTGCAGATCGCCAAGTACCTGGCACCAGCCGTTACCTTCGTTCCATTCCAGTTCTGAACCGACCAGCAGCGCACGTTTGCCCTCGATGCTATCTCCGTCCACTACGAGCGAGGTGTCGCCAGTGCCGACATCCAGATAGACGCCGGCCACGGCCAACTTGTCGACATGGATGTCGGCGTCACCTGCATACATGTCCAATTCAACACAGCTTTGCATGTGATCGATGACAATTTCACCGGCACCCATTTTTACGTGCAGTGGGTGGTCATATGGCACATTGATATTGATCGTCGCATGCACATCGCGCCAGGCGAACATTGACGGTGGTTCCAGACTGATATGAATGGCAGATGTGTCCGTGCGGGAGACAAAGCCCGCTTTCTTTGCCCGGCGCTGGCATCCTCTGTCACCCTCCTCGCAGAACATCTCGACGGATGCACTGATGGCGTTGCCAGCTACCCCGTGAATGGCGACCTCGCCCACGGGTAGCCGCACTCTTACGGCGGCTGCCGCAGGCACATCTACCTGCGCAGCTCGTGAGCCGGCATCGATGATCTGATTATTGGTGGCGCATCCGCTCGCCACCATTGTGCAGATGACGATGGTTGGTAATTTCATCAAAAGTCTCCCAAGTGGCCAGCGGGCTCGGGTCCGCTGGTTAGATCATTTTTATCAGACTGTATATAGTCAGCCCGGCGAAGCCCCCAACCAGTGTGCCGTTGATGCGGATGAACTGCAGATCACGGCCCACATAAAGCTCTATGCGTCGTGAGGTGGCCGACGGATCCCAGGCTCGCACCGTTTCAGAAATAACTGAAGAAATCTCACCACGATACTG